>DASRYD010000033.1:0-2013 GCA_035653955.1 Pseudoxanthomonas sp. | reverse complement strand
CGGCGCCAGCCAGCGCCAAGGGGCGCGAGGCGCCAGCTCGCAATCGAATGCCGGTTCGCCCACTGCGTCCGCCAGCGCGGCGGCTTGGCGGCGGTTGCCGGCATGGCCGTCGCTGACTGCCCAGGTTTGCGTGGAATCGGTGACAGCGGTGTTGGTTCGTTCCATTACTGGAAACAATCCGTTCTGGCAGGGCTGGATGGTGCGAAAGTCGGGACACTCTACACTGCGGCCCGTATTCGAGGTCGGGCGAACCCGATCGCCCTTTCCCCGCCTCTCAAGGATTGCCATGACCGACGCCCTCAGCCCCGCCGCGCTCGACCAACTGTTCCGCAATGCACGGACCTACAACGCGTTCAGCGGCGAGATCGGCGACGAAACCCTGCGTCAGTTGTACGAACTGATGAAACTGGGCCCGACCGAGGCCAACAGCACGCCGGCGCGCCTGGTGTTCGTGAAATCGGCGGAAGCCAAGGCCAAGCTGGGTCCGGCCCTGTCCGAGGGCAATTACGCCAAGACCATGGCCGCGCCGGTCACCGCGATCGTCGGCTACGACATGCGCTTCCACGACAAACTGCCGTACCTGTTCCCGCACGTCGATGCCAAATCGTGGTTCGAAGGTTCGCCGGAGGAACGCATGTATCGGGTCGCGTTGCGCAGCTCGAGCCTGCAGGGCGCCTACCTGATCATGGCCGCGCGCGCGCTGGGCCTGGATACCGGCCCGATGTCCGGTTTCGACAACGCCAAGGTCGACGAGGCGTTCTTCGCCGGTACCACGATCAAGTCGAACTTCCTGATCAACCTAGGCCATGGCGACCCGGCCAGCGTCTACCCGCGTTCCCCGCGCCTGCCGTTCGACGAGGCTGCGCGGATCGAGTGAATCACGTCCCCGTAACGCCGTTCCGATTCAATAACCCCGCCTTCCCACAAGGACACGCCATCATGCGCAAGACCCTGCTCGTTGCCGCACTGCTCGCCTTCGCCGGCTCCGCTTTCGCCGCCCCGGTGAGCTACAAGCTCGACCCCAACCACACCAATGTGCTGGCCAGCTGGAACCATTTCGGCTTTTCCAACCCCAGCGTCGGCTTCAGCCAGGTCGAGGGCACGCTGGTCTACGACGCCGACAAGGTTTCCGCATCCAGCGTCGAAGTGAGCTTGCCGATCAACGGCCTGTGGGCGTTCAGCGCCCTGTTCAACGAACACCTCAACAGCGCCGACTGGTTCGATTCGGCGCAGTTCCCCACCGCCACCTTCAAGAGCACCAAGGTCGAAGCCGCAGGCGAGGGCAAGCTGAAGGTCACCGGCGACCTGACCATCCGCGGCATCACCAAGCCGGTGGTGCTGGATGCGACCCTGAACAAGGCCGCCGACCATCCGCTGGGCAAGCGTGCCGCGATCGGTTTCAACGCCACCGCGACCGTGAAGCGCAGCGACTTCGGCTTGGCCAAGTACGTGCCCAACGTTAGCGACGAGGTGCAGATCCGCATCACCACCGAGGCGATGGTGCCGAAACCGGCGCAATAAGCCGTTCCGCTCCATATTCCCTCCCCCGGGACGCCGGCCGCGCACTTTGCGGCCGGCGTTTTTCTTTTTGCGCTGGGCCGGGCTGGTAAACTGCGCGCCTCGTCTTCGCACCGAATGCCGCCATGAGCCAGATCGCCACCGCGCCCGCCAACGCCGAAAAGCGCTACACCGTGCACCGCGCCGATCTGCCGCTCAGCTGTCCGCTGCCGTCGATGGCGCTTTGGAACTCGCATCCGCGCGTATACCTGCCCATCGAGAAGGAGCCCGGCGGCGAAGCCAGCTGCCCATACTGCGGCTCGCATTTCGTGCTGGCGGACTGAACCGCGCCGCGCCGCGTCGATGCGTCGCCTGACCGTGGTGCAACTGCTGCCGGCGTTGGAGTCCGGCGGCGTCGAGCGTTCCACCCTGGAAATCGCCGCTGCGCTGGCCGAAGCCGGCCATCGCGCCATCGTCGTGTCCGCCGGCGGACGGTTGTTGCCGGCGTTGCGCGGC
>DASRYD010000032.1:0-1757 GCA_035653955.1 Pseudoxanthomonas sp. | reverse complement strand
CGCCCGCCCGGGATGTTCCGCTTAGCGGCATCGCGCACCCGTTCTTTAGGCCACTTCGCGCCCCCCCGGAAACCGCTGGTTTTCCCGCGCGATTGCGTGGCCTAACACATTTTTTCGCGCCTGCCCTAAAGGTTTTTTCGGCAGCGCCGTTATTCATTTCGCAACACGAAGACGACTAGCCACCACAAAACAAACCGGCAGCGTCTTTTCCCTTCAACGCCGTGAATCCAAATAAGAGGAGACGAACATGGCACAGGTAATCAACACGAACACGATGTCGCTCAACGCTCAGCGCAACCTGAGCACCAGCGGCGCTTCATTGGCCACCACCATCCAGCGCCTGTCGTCGGGCCTGCGCATCAACAGTGCGAAGGACGACGCCGCCGGTCTGGCCATCTCCGAACGCTTCAGCACCCAGATCCGCGGCCTCGACGTCGCCGTGCGCAATGCCAACGACGGCATCTCGCTGGCCCAGGTCGCCGAGGGTTCGCTGACCGAAATCGGCAACAACCTGCAGCGCATCCGCGAACTGGCCGTGCAGTCGGCCAACGCCAGCAACTCCAGCTCCGACCGCGCGGCACTGAATGCCGAAGTGAAGCAGCTGACCTCCGAAATCGACCGCGTCGCCAAGCAGGCCGACTTCAACGGCACCAAGCTGCTGGACGGCTCGTTCACCAGCCAGCTGTTCCAGGTCGGCGCCAACGCCGGCCAGGCGATCGCCATCGACAAGGTGGTCGATGCCCGCGCCCTGACCCTGGGCGGTTCGCAGTTCGACAGCGGCACGCTGGCCATCACGGCCGCGGCTTCCGCCACTGCGGACATCACCATCACCGGCCTGACCCTCACCGACAGCGCCGGCAATGCCGTCGCCTTCGACGACCTGACCGTCAAGAGCGCCGGTTCGGTCGCCGCCACCAACGAAGCCGCCGCCAAGGCACTGGCCGCCCATATCAACGGCAAGCTCGGCGAAACCGGCATCTACGCCAACGTCGATGCCGCCGGCACCGGCCTGGAGCTGACCTCGGTCAAGACCAGCGTGGACGCCAACGGCGACTTCGCGGCCTTCGGCGTCGCCATCACGGGCGGTACGTACACCGCGACGGCCGTCGCCACCAGCGAAGTGCCGAAGTTTGTGTCCGACCTGGACATCTCGGATTTCGCCGGCGCCCAGCAGGCCTTGGAAATCGTCGACAAGGCACTGACGGCCGTGAACGGCTCGCGCGCCGATCTCGGCGCGATCCAGAACCGCTTCACCTCGGTGGTCGCCAATCTGCAGACCAGCTCGGAAAACCTGGCCGCTTCGCGCAGCCGCATCCGCGACACCGACTTTGCCAAGGAAACCGCCGAACTGACCCGCACCCAGATCCTGCAGCAGGCCGGTACGGCCATGCTGGCCCAGGCCAACCAGGTGCCGCAGAACGTAATGAGCTTGTTGCAACGCTGAACCAGGTATCCCCGGCGGCACGGCGGGGATCGTTGGAAAACTTTTCCCCCGTGCAGAAAACGCCTAAGGAGTAGAACTCATGGCACAGGTCATCAACACCAACACCATCTCGCTGAATGCGCAGCGCAATCTGAGCAGCAGCGGGGCTTCACTGGCCACTACCATCCAGCGCCTTTCGTCCGGCCTGCGCATCAACAGCGCCAAGGACGACGCCGCCGGTCTGGCCATCTCCGAACGCTTCAGCACCCAGATCCGGGGCCTGGACGTTGCCGTGCGCAACGCCAACGACGGCATCTCGCTGGCCCAGGTCGCC
>DASRYD010000031.1:0-6780 GCA_035653955.1 Pseudoxanthomonas sp. | reverse complement strand
CTCTGGCCGGGAATCCGCTTTTCGGAGGGTGTTGTGCCTTAGACGGGGATATCTATCGGGGACGGCGCATGGACGGGCTGGGATATAATTGGTATTCCCGCCGTTCCATCAGGATCCACATGAGCATCGAACAGCTTGCCGAAACCGCCCAGGCCATGGTCGCCGCCGGCAAGGGCATCATCGCCATCGACGAATCGAGCAGCACCTGCGCCAAGCGCTTCGCCGGCGTCGGCATCGACAACACCGAAGAGAACCGCCGCCGTTATCGCGAACTGCTGCTGACCACGCCGAAGCTGTCCGACTACATCTCCGGCGCGATCCTGTTCGACGAAACCATCCGCCAGTCGACCAGCGACGGCGTGCCGTTCGCCAAGTACATGAGCCAGAACGGCATGATTCCCGGCATCAAGGTCGACAAGGGCACGCACGCCCTGGCCGGTTGCCCGGGCGAAGTGGTCACCGAAGGCCTCGACGGCCTGCGCGATCGCCTGAAGGAGTATTACGGCCTCGGCGCGCGCTTCGCCAAATGGCGCGCGGTGATCAATATCGGCGAAGACATCCCCACCGGCACCTGCATCGAGGCCAATGCGCACGCGCTGGCGCGCTACGCGGCGCTGTGCCAGGAGCAGGGCCTGGTGCCGATGGTCGAGCCGGAAGTGCTGATGGACGGCGACCACGACATTGAGACCTGCTACGACGTCACCGAGGCCACGCTGCGCGCGCTGTTCAACGCGTTGTACGAGCAGAACGTATTGCTGGAAGGCACCATCCTGAAGGCGTCTATGGTCATCGCCGGCAAGGATTGCCCGGACCAGGCCGACGTCGACGAGGTCGCCGAATCCACGGTGATGTGCCTGAAGAGCACGGTGCCGTCGATCCTGCCGGGCGTCGTGTTCCTGTCCGGTGGCCAGACCGACGAGCAGTCCACCGCGCACCTCAACGCGATGAACCAGCTGGGCAACCTGCCGTGGCCGCTCAGTTTCTCCTACGGTCGCGCGATGCAGCAGGCTGCGCTGAAGTTGTGGTCGCAGGACCTGGTCGGCAACTTCGCCAAGGCGCAGGCCATCGTGTACGAACGCGCGAAGGAGAACGGCCTGGCCGCTCTGGGGAAATGGGAAGGCTGATTCCCGCCTGAGCGGAGCGGAAAACGCCGGCCTTGCGCCGGCGTTTCCGTTCCTGCGCGACTATCGGTTATCCGGCTGCGGTTTCCCCAGCCGTGCGACGATCTGCCGGTACTTGTCGCTGCGCAGGAACGATTCCGCGCTCGCCTTGGCGCCGTAGATGCTGATGTGCCCGGTGTCGAGGGCGAAGGGGATCCCGTTCGCATCCACATCGGACGACCTGCCATCGACGCCGAACAGGTCGGATCGATCGATGTAGACGACGTTCGCGTGTTTCGCGGCGGCGCTGCGCACGGCCAGATTGGCCGCGCGGGCTTGTTCGTCGCGTTGCGAACCGATCGTTTCCATCGAGAACGGCTTGCCGAACATGAAGCTCTTCTTGTAGGCCGACAGCGGATTGAGGTCGTGCAGCTTCGGGCTGGGCATCACGATCACCAGCTTGCCGCTGGCGGCGATGGCACCCATCGCGTCGATCACGTCCTGCAAGCGGCCCTGTTCGGCGATCTGCGCCCAATGGCCGCCCAGCACCACGAAATCGTATGCGGCGAGGTGCTTCTTCACGTATTCCCGGTCGTACAGGCATTGCCGGTAAGCGTCCCGTCCCTTGGGTCCGGTGAACTCCTGCGAGAAAGCGGGGTAGCACCAGTTGGTGGTGATCGCATTCAGTCGCAGCCCTGCGCGTTTGCCTACCGTGTCCCAGAACGGCTCGTACTGGCCAGCGAACGAATCGCCGAACAGCACGCCGGAAGCGCCGGCGTCGCCGCGCTGATCGCCGAGCCAGCACTTCACGCCTTCGGCCCCGACCGGGAGGCTGCGGATCGTGTCCACGCTGTAGAAGCACCAGCCGTTCTTCACCGTGGCCTGCTTGAACTCCGCGGCATGCGGGATCTTCCGCAGTCGCTCCGGGAATCCGTCGCGGAGGTGCCCGATCATCCCCAGCGACGCGAACGCCACGATGCCGGCCAGCGAGAAAACGAAGATGCCTCGCCTGCCGATCCGCGATTTGTCGCGGAACGGCACTTCGATGTATTTCCAGCTCAGCCAGGCCAGCGCCAGCGACAGCGCGGCCAGGCAGGCGTATTCCAGCGGCGTCGGCGGCCGGACCAGCCGATGCCGGGCGAAGGCGAAGATCGGCTGGTGCCAGAGGTAGGCGCTGTAGCTGATCAGGCCGATGCCGACCATCGCTCTGTTCGAAAGCAGGCGGCAGGCAAGCGTGCCCGGCTGCGCCGAGAGGATGATCAACACGGTGCCGAGCACGGGAATCGCGGCGTAGGCGCTGGGGAAGGGTGTGCGTTCGGTGAACAGGAAAATCGAGCCCAGCACCAGCGCCAGTCCGACAAGGCTCAGCACCTGGTTCGCCGTTGGCGACAGGTCGATCTTCGATCCGAACGCCAGCCAGGCCAGGATGCCGCCGGCGAGCAATTCCCAGGCGCGCGCATGCAGCAGGTAGAACGTAGCCGCCGGATAGTCGTAGACCTGGGTGGCCGCGGCGACGAAACTGACCGCGACCATGATCAGGAAAACCGGCAGGATCGCCCGACGCGCGTAACGCCAGGCCAGCCACAGGATCAAGGGGATGCCGAGGTAATACTGTTCCTCGACCGCCAGGCTCCAGGTATGCAGCAAAGGCCACAGCTCGGAGTTCGGCGCGAAGTAGTCGGTCTTGATCCAGAACAGGATGTTGGAGGAGAACGACGAAACCGCGACGAGGCTTTGCGAGAAGTCCTTCAGCTCCTCTTCGTCCAGCCACATCCAGGCGAAGGGCAGGCAGGCGAGCAGCACCACGAACAGCGCCGGCAGGATGCGCCGTGCGCGGCGCTCGTAGAAGTTGACGACGCTGAACCTGCCCGCCGCCAAGTCGTTGAGGATGATGGTCGTGATCAGGTAGCCGCTGATCACGAAGAAGATGTCGACGCCGACATAGCCGCCGCTGAAGAACGTGAATCCCGCATGGAACAGGATCACCGGCAACACGGCGACGGCTCGCAGCCCGTCGATCTGCGCCTTGTATTTCACGCCGTGTTCCCGAGCGAGCCGGCGGACGTCTGCGCCCGTCTCGGGCGAAGCCGTGGCCGGCACGGTTTCGGGAAACGCTATCTGCGCTGCGGCAGACGCACCTGCACTACGACGACGCATGATCGAGCGTTGGACACCTGTCGCAAACGAACGCCGATGCTAGGTGCCCGCTGGTAGCGCTGGTGTGAATGCCTGAACGCCGGTATTCGCACCCGGTCGAAGGGGCGCGATTCCGTTCACGATGCTAAGGAAGGGCTGAACAATGGCCGGTGGCCCGGCTCTTGGGTTCTCGTGTCTTCGCGCCTCTGTCCGGAGACGTCTAACGCTCCGCATTCGCGTCGGTTTCGCTAAGGAAATCGATCAATCCCCGCATGTAAGTGGCCTGGTCGTCGTACATCGACATGTGGCTGCCTGTCGGACAATACAGGTAGCGCCCCTTCGGCAGTCGCTTGCTCATCATTTCCATGAAGGCCGGATCCATGGTGTCGTAACGCGCGCCGATGACCAGCGTCGGCACCGGAATCTTCGCCAGGTCGTCGGTACGATCCCAGTCGGCGAGGATGCCGCTGGCGCCCAGCTCGCTGGGGCCCTGCATCGGCACGTAGACCTTCTTGTTGATCTTGGCGAAGGCGCGATTGACCGGGTCCGGCCATTGCGCGGCGGGCATGCGCAGGATGTGCGCTTCGTAATGCGGCATCAGCAGTTGCATGTAGCGCGGATCGTCGAACCGCTTCGCCGCTTCCATGCGCTTGATCTCGGCCAGTGCGGCGGGATCCATCTGCGGCTCGAGCGTCTCGCGCGCGTAACGGTTGTACGCTGGAATGCTCGACATCATGTTCGATATGACCAGCCCCTTCAGGTGCTGCGGATACTTCAGCGCGTACTCCATCGCCAGGATGCCGCCCCACGAATGCCCCAGCAGGTAGAAATTGTCCCGGTTCAGGTTCAGCGCCTTGCGCACCTGTTCAACCTCCTCGACGAAGCGCGCGGTATCGAGCAGGCGTGGGTCGTCGGGCTGGTCGCTGTAGGCGGAACCGAGCTGGTCGTAGTAGTAGTACTCGACGCCAGCCGCGGGCAGGTAGCTGTCGAAGGCTTCGAAATACTCGTGGGTGGCGCCGGGGCCGCCATGCAGCAACAGCAGCTTGATCTTCGGGTTGTTGCCGACGCGCTTGGTCCAGACCCTGAAGTCGCCGGCCGGCGTGTGGATCGGGATCAGCCTGGCGCCGCCGGACAGCACGTCGTCGCGGCCGCTGTTGTCGTGGTAGGCACGGGGCGCCGCAGGTTCCGCGGCATGGGCGGCGAAGCCCGCCACGGAGAGCAGGACGACAAACAGGACAGTCGGAATGCGAGACGACATGGCGCGTTCTCCCTCATTGGTACGGCGAGCCTAGGACGCCGGGTCCGCCATGGCAACAACGCCGCGCATGGCTGGGGGCGGCCGGTTGGCTAGAATCCGCGCATGGACATCGCCGGCATCCACCACGTCGCCATCATCGCTTCCGATTACGCGCGCTCGAAGCGTTTCTACGCCGAAGTGCTCGGCCTGCAGATCGTCGCCGAGGCGTACCGCGAAGCGCGCGACTCGTGGAAGCTCGATCTGCGCGTGGATGCGAACACGCAGATCGAACTGTTCTCGTTCCCCGATCCTCCCGCGCGCGTGTCGCGGCCCGAAGCTTGCGGCCTGCGCCACCTGGCGTTCCGCGTCGTCGATCTCGAGGCTTCGGTGAAGCGCCTGTCCGGCCATGGCGTCGAATGCGAGCCGATCCGCGTCGACGAATACACCGGCCGGCGCTTCACTTTCTTCGCCGATCCGGATGGCTTGCCGTTGGAGTTGTACGAATCCTGAAACGCGAGCGGGCCGGCATGGCCGGCCCGTCGGTATCGGCTTCGCGACGACGGACCGTCAGCCCAGCGATGCCAGCCATTCGTCGTCGGAACCTTCGTTGACGCCTTCGAACAACGGCGTGGAGAAATAGCGCTCGCCGGTGTCGGGCAGCACGGCGAGGATCACCGAACCCTCGCTGGCCTGTTCCGCGACCTGCAGCGCCGCGTGCACGGTGGCGCCGGCGGAGATGCCGACGAAGATGCCTTCCTCGGCGGCGAGGCGGCGCGAGGTGGCGATGGCGTCGGCGTCGGCGATCGACAGGATCTGGTCGGCGACGTCGCGGTTCAGCACCTCGGGGACGAAGTCCGGGGTCCAACCCTGGATCTTGTGCGGCGACCACTCCTTGCCTTGCAGCAGCGGCGCCGCGGCGGGTTCGGCGGCGGTGATCTTCACTTCCGGGCGCGCCACGCGCAGCACTTCGCCGACGCCGGTCAGGGTGCCGCCGGTACCCCAGCCGCTGACGAAATGGTCGAGCCGCTGGCCGGCGAAATCGCGCAGGATTTCCGCAGCGGTGGTCTGGCGGTGATAGGCGGGATTGGCCGGGTTGGCGAACTGGCGGGCGAGGAACCAGCCATGCTTCGCCGCCAGTTCCTCGGCCTTGCGCACCATGCCGCTGCCGCGCTCGGCGGCCGGGGTCAGGATGACCTTGGCACCGTAGGCGCGCATCAGCTTGCGGCGTTCGATGGAGAAGGTTTCCGCCATCGTCGCGACGAACTTGTAGCCGCGCGCGGCGGCGACCATCGCCAGGGCGACGCCGGTGTTGCCGGAAGTGGCCTCGACGATGGTGTCGCCCGGTTTCAGCAGGCCCTTGGCTTCGGCATCGAGGACGATGGCCAGGGCGAGGCGGTCCTTGACCGAGCCGCCGGGATTGAACGATTCCACCTTCGCGTACAACTGCACGTGCCTGGGTGCGACGCGATGGAGCCTGACCACCGGGGTACGGCCGATGGTGTCGAGGATGCTGTCGTGGATGGCCATGGTTTTCTCCTGTGAGGCGGTCAGGCGGCGCGCGCAAGCGTAGCCGCAGGCGTGTTGTCGGAATGTGGCAAGCGCAGCGGCGGCGCACCGAACCAGTGCAAGCTGTCGGTCAGCGCTGCGACTTCGCCGACGATCAGCAGCGCGGGCGATTGCGCCGCGTGGTGTCGGGCGGTTGCGGCCAGTTCGTCGAGCGTGCCGGCGATGACGCGCTGTTGCGCGCGCGAACCGTTTTCGACGATGGCGAACGGTGTCTGTGCGGGGAGACCCGCGGCTACCAGTTTGTCGCGCAGCGTTTCCAGCGCGGCCACGCCCATGTAGATCGCCAGGGTCTGCCGCGGCTGCGCCAGCGCGGCCCAATCCAATGTGTCCAGCGAATCCTTGCAATGCGCGGTGACCAGGCGCAGCGATTGCGCGTGGTCGCGATGGGTCAGAGGAATGCCGGCATAGGCGGCGCAGGCGACGGCGGCGGTGATCCCCGGCACGACTTCGAAAGGAATGCCGTGGCGCTGCAGGAATTGCAGCTCCTCGCCGCCACGGCCGAATACGAACGGGTCGCCGCCCTTCAGCCGCACCACGCGCCGTCCCGCGCGAGCGTGCTGCAGCATCAGCGCGTGGATGCCGTCCTGCGCGGTGCTGTGGCGGCCGGACGACTTGCCGACCTCGATGCGCGCGGCGTCGCGTCGGGCGAGCTGCAATACGTCGTCGCTGACCAGACGGTCGTGCAGGATCACGTCGGCCTCGTTCAATGCGCGCAGCGCGTTCAAAGTGAGCAGGCCCGGA
>DASRYD010000030.1:0-2717 GCA_035653955.1 Pseudoxanthomonas sp. | reverse complement strand
CGCCAGCGCTCGCCTGGCGCAGCGGGCGCACCCGCGCATCGCACGCGGCGTATTCCGCGACGATCGCCGCCGAGCCGTCGCGCGAGCCATCGTCGATCAGGACCAGTTCCAGCGCGGGGAATGTCTGCGCGAGCACCGAATCGATCGAACGCCGCATCGTCGCTTCGGCGTTGTAGACCGGCATGATCACGCTGACCAGCGTATCGCCGGTCGCGGCGGCAAAGCCCGAGGAGGGCTCCGCGTTCATGGCCGATTGCGCCCCGAGCCGGCCCAGGAGGATTTCGGCGCCGGCAGCAGGAAGTCGCGGTAGTCGTGCGGATTGCCTTCGCGTCCCGCTTCCGCCGCCTTGGCGATGTTGTAGGCCTCGCGGGCGCTCACGTAGTGCAACACGAAGCGCTCGCCGTCGTTGTAGGCCGATTCCAGGTATGCGTGCATGACGTCGGTCCGCGGACCGAGCAAGGTGTCCATGTCGGCTTCCTGGGTACCGTGGGTATGGATCTTCACGAACACCCATTCCGGCCGGCCCAGCACATGCACGCCGGTGCGGACCCAAGCGTCGACGCGTTGCGGCGTCGGCGGCTGTCCGCCTCGCACGTCGGCGTTCTCGATGCGCGGCACGATGCCGAACCGGCGGTCGCGCCAGTTCAGGCCCAGCGGCCCCTGGATCAACAGCAGGTCGCCCTGCGTCTCGCCGCCGACGTAGGCCGGGATGCCGGTATCGTGCGACTTGGGCCGGCCGGGATCGTCGGTGGCGTAGTAGATGGAATTGATGGTCCGGGTCTGCGTGTCGCTGGGCGCCGAAGGCAGAGTGAAGTCCGCGTAGCAGCCCAGCTCGCGCAGCAGGGTGATCTCGTTGTCGATGCCGCACCAGCGGCCATCCGGGCGCGAATTGTCCAGGCACCAGTTGCCGTGGATGAACCCGAAACGCAGTTCGCCGCTGGCCGGATCGCGCGGCAGGGCGCCATGCCGTTCGTGCAGCGTTTCGCAGAAACCGGACAGCGTGCGACGGAAGTTCGCCTCGTTGTCGTTGTCGTGGTGCAGGTGCACCTCGATCTCGCCGTAACCGTCGGCGCACAGCTCGGCCAGCTTGTCGAGGTGTTCCGGCGCGTATTCCTCTTCCGGATAGAAGAAGCTGTGCTGGGGCGGACGGCCGTCCGCATCGCGGTGGCGCGAGGCGAGCGCGCGGTAGTCCCGACACCAGCGATCGACGCGCGCGCGCTGGGTATCGATGTCGGCGCCGTGCCAGCCGGGCTCGAAGTGGTCGACGAAACAGAACATGACGTGCACCGGGCGGTCGTCGGCGCGCGGCAACGTGCGCCGCAGGTAGCTGCCGATCCATATCTGCATGTTGCGCGCGCGCAACATCAGCCACAACGCCAGGCCCGCGAGGGCGGCGCACGCCAGCACCGCGACCAGCCAGTAAATCCCGCTATCCAAGCTCTTCTCCCCGCAACGCAACGATTCCGGCACCGCCAAGCACCCGCTGCCGCACCCTTCCCAGTTTCGTGCGATGCGCGTGAATCATGGGTGGACCGGCAACGCGCACATCGAATAACCCTGCGCCTTCCACTCCGGCAGCATCGTCCGCAACAACTCCAGGGCAAGCCCGCCATCGTCGTGCATCAGAAGGATGTCGCCGCTGCGCACCGGGTTGCGCCGGATCGTCGGCAGCACGTCGCCCAACGGTCGCCGGTTGTAGTCGAGGGTGTCGTAGGACCAGTAATCGATGCGCCGGCGTTCGCGGATGCAGCGAAGCAGCATCGGCAAGGTCAACACGCCGCGCGGCGGCCTGAACGCATGCCGTTCCAGCCCGTCGATCGCCGACAGCGCGCGGTCGGTGCGCGAGATCTGTTCGAACTGCTCGGCCAGCGACAATTCGTCGAAGCGCGGATGCGAGTACGAGTGGTTGCCCAGCGCATGCCCTTCCGCATGGATCCGTTGGGTCAGTTCGGGATGCCTCTCGATCTCCTGTCCGATCAGGAAGAACGTGGCCTTGGCCTGGTGTTCGCGCAACAGGTCCAGCAGGGGCGGGGTGTGTTTCGGGTTCGGGCCGTCGTCGAAACTGAGGTAAAGCCGGTTTCCGCCGACGGGACCGGCGGTATTGACCCATGCGTTCGGCAGCATGTGCAGCAATTTCAGTCGTCGCGGGCGCGGATTGCTCACGCGGCCTCCATCGTCGGCGCGGTTGAAGCCTGCTTGCCCGCATACAGGCGTTGGTAACGCGAGGCCATGGTCCGGAACGAGCCTTCCGCGACCACCCATTCGCGCCCGGCCATGCCCATCCGTTCGGCCAGGCCTGGATCCCGCATCACCTGGGCAAGCGCGGACGCGAAGGCGGCGGCATCGGCGGCCGCAACCAAGCGGCCGTTGCGGCCGTCGCGGACGATCTCCCGATTGCCGCCGACGTCGGTGGCGACGATCGGCAAGCCTGCGGCGCAGGCTTCCAGCAAGGCGACGGAATATCCCTCGCTGAGCGACGGCAGCGCGAACGCTTCCATTCCCGCCAGCAGGCGCGGCACGTCGTCGCGGTCGCCGAGGAAACGGACCGCATCGCGCAGGCCGAGCCCGTCGGCTTCGTCCTGCAGCGCATGGCGCATCTGTCCATCGCCGACGACCGCCAGCACCGCCTGCGGTACCTGCGCGCGCAACGCATGCAGCGCCTGCAGCAGCCGCGACTGGTCCTTCACCGGATGCAGGCGCCCGACGGTGCCGACGAT
>DASRYD010000029.1:0-4303 GCA_035653955.1 Pseudoxanthomonas sp. | reverse complement strand
GGCGGGAGCGGTCGTGGTCTGGGCGGGCGGTTCGCCCTGCGGCGGCGCGGAACAGGCGGCCAGGGCCAGCGGCAGGACGAGCGGCAGCAGACGTTTCATCGGGTTCTCCTGATTGGGTCGTGGTCCAGAACGTGCGGGTCGATGCAACGGGGTGATCGTACGCCCTTCGCGTTCAGCCGCCGGCCGGCACCAGCAACAGCAAGGCCACGCCGAACAACAGGCGGTAGACCGCGAACGCGGTGAATCGATGGCTCTGGATGTAGCGCAGCAGCCATTTCACCGAGATGAAAGCGGTGACGGCGCTGGCGATGAAAGCGACGACGAAGGCGCTCCAGTCCTCGTTCGCGGCCTGCCCGGACTTCAGCACGTCGACCAGTTCGTAGCCGGTCGCGGCGAACATGGTCGGGATGCCGACGAGGAAAGCGAACTCGGTCGCCGCGGCGCGGCTGGTGGTGCCGAACAGCAACGCCGCGAAGATCGTCGCCGCGCTGCGCGAAGTGCCGGGGAACACACCGGCCACGACCTGGGCCAGGCCGACCAGCACCGCGACCGTCCACGAAATCGCCATGCGCTCGCCTTCGCGCGCGGCCTTCTTCGCCGCGAAGTGCTCGGCCGCGATCATCCAGAACGCGCCGAGGATCAGCGCCCACGCGATCGGCCGCACGGTGTCGGGCAGTTGCCAGCCGAGCTTCTTCACCAGCAGCCCGCCGATCGCGGTCACCGCGAATGCGGCGAGCAGCTTGAAGGCGTAGGCGCGCGATTGCGCCGGAGTCGAGGTGATGCCCAGCGGATCGTAGACCGCCGGCGCGTCGTGGCCGAAGAAGGCCGACAGCATGCCCCACAGGCGGCGCCGGTAGATCAGCACCACCGCCAGGATCGCCCCCGCCTGGATGCCGATGTTGAACAGGTCGCTGCGGTGGCCCAGCCAACGTTCCGCGATCAGCAGGTGGCCAGTGCTGGAAATCGGCAGGAACTCGGTGATGCCTTCGATGATGCCCAGCAGCAGGGCCTGGATCAGGTCGGTCATGGGGTGGGGAGCGAGTAGGGCGAGGGGAGGGAACGCGAAGGGTACCGTTTCGGATGTCGTGGCCGGGCCCAAGGTCGGCTCAGGATCGGATTTGCACCAAAAAGGAAGATGGCGGAGCAATTATCCCCTATATGGTGCATAACAGATGAAGCTGCGTTGCACCAAGTTATAAAAATCAATGAGTTACATAGGGCACGAGTTGGCACAGCCCTTGCGATGAGATTGGTCACCATATTCCCAACCCCGAGGTTTCCCCGATGTCTCTCGACAAAGTCGAAAAGCTGATCAAGGACAACAAGGCGGAGTTCGTCGATCTCCGCTTCGTCGACATGCGCGGCGTGCAGCAGCACGTCACCTTCCCGGTCAGCATCGTCGAGGCCAGTCTGTTCGAGGAAGGCAAGATGTTCGACGGCAGCTCGATCGCCGGCTGGAAGGGCATCAACGAATCCGACATGGTGCTGCTGCCGGACGCCGACACCGCCTACCTGGATCCGTTCTATACCGATCCGACCATCAACCTGACCTGCGACATCCTCGACCCGGCGACGATGCAGGGCTACGCGCGCGACCCGCGCGGCGTGGCCAAGCGCGCCGAGGCCTACCTGAAGTCCAGCGGCATCGCCGAGCAGGCGTTCTTCGGCCCGGAACCCGAATTCTTCATCTTCGACAGCGTGCGTTTCGCCAACGAGATGGGCAACACCTTCTTCAAGATCGATTCGGAAGAAGCGGCCTGGAACACCGGCGCCAAGTACGACGGCGGCAACAGCGGTTACCGCCCGGGCGTGAAGGGCGGCTACTTCCCGGTGCCGCCGGTCGATTCGCTGCACGACCTGCGCGCCGAGATGGTCAAGACCCTGGAACTGGTCGGCATCGAGACCGAAGTGCACCACCATGAGGTGGCGACCGCCGGCCAGTGCGAGATCGGCACCAAGTTCAGCTCGCTGGTGAAGAAGGCCGACGAGTTGCTGACGATGAAGTACATCATCAAGAACATCGCCTTCCGCAACGGCAAGACCGCGACCTTCATGCCCAAGCCGATCGTCGGCGACAACGGCAGCGGCATGCACGTGCACCAGTCGCTGGCCAAGGGCGGGCAGAACCTGTTCAGCGGCGACGGCTACGGCGGCCTGTCGCAGATGGCGCTGTGGTACATCGGCGGCATCTTCAAGCACGCCAAGGCGATCAACGCGTTCGCCAACAGCGGCACCAACAGCTACAAGCGCCTGGTGCCGGGCTTCGAGGCGCCGGTGATGCTGGCGTATTCGGCGCGCAACCGTTCGGCTTCGTGCCGCATTCCGTGGGTGTCGAACCCGAAGGCGCGCCGCATCGAGATCCGCTTCCCCGATCCGCTGCAGTCCGGCTACCTGACCTTCACCGCGCTGATGATGGCCGGCCTGGACGGCATCAAGAACCAGATCGACCCGGGCGCGCCGTCGGACAAGGACCTGTACGACCTGCCGCCGGAAGAGGAGAAGCTGATCCCGCAGGTCTGCTCCAGCCTCGACCAGGCGCTGGAAGCGCTGGACGGCGACCGCGACTTCCTCAAGGCCGGTGGCGTGTTCAGCGACGACCTGATCGACGGCTACATCGATCTGAAGATGCAGGAAGTGACCAAGTTCCGCGCGGCCACCCATCCGCTCGAATACCAGCTGTATTACGCGAATTGATTCAAGCCGCGGTGCGCGATGCGCACCGGGAGCGAGCAGGCTGACCCTCGCTCTGCTCCCTCCCCGGCGAGTGCGTCAGGGGGCCGGCAGGGCGGATCGACGGATCCGCCCTCCGGCACCTTCTCGATGGGAGGAGGGTAGGCGAGCCGCATGCGGCGGTTCCGCAGGCAGCGACACAACGCGAGAGGAACACCACGGCGATCTTCGATCGCGGCAGGCAGGGCACGAAGCGCGCCTGTGCTGCACAAGCACGAAACCAATGACCGGGGAGGGCACCGCCTATGAGGAGCCTGCGTCATGTCGTCTTTCCAATCGATCCATCGCATCCGCATCGCCACGGCAGCGCTCGCGCTGGCCGCGTGTTCCATCGCCCACGCCGGCACCAGCGGCAGCGCATCGCTGACCAGTGACTACATCTTCCGTGGCGTTTCCCAGACCAACGGAGATCCCGCCCTGCAGGGCGGCATCGAATACGCCCACGACAGCGGCTTCTACGCCGGCGTCTGGGGCAGCAACATCAGCTGGCTGTCCGACGTCCCGGGCGACATTTCCAGCAGCCTGGAGCTGGACGGCTACCTCGGCTACCGCGGCAAGGTCAACGACGTGTTCTCGTACGACGTCGGCGCGCTGACCTACTACTACCCGGGCGACTTCCCCGACGGCTTCAGCCGGGCCGACACCACCGAGATCTACGCCGGCGCCACCGTGACGCCCGTGGAAAACCTTTCCCTCGGCCTGAAGTATTCCTACGCGGTCACCGAACTGTTCGGCTACGTCGGTTCGGAAGGCAGCGGCTATCTCGACGCTTCTGCGAACTGGACCTTCTCGCCCGGCTGGACGCTCAACACCCACTACGGCAAGCAGTGGATCGAAGACAACAAGGCCTTCGAATACGCCGACTGGAAGCTGGGCGTGACCAAGGCCTTCGACAACGGCTTCTCGATCGCCGCCGCCTACACCGGCACCGACGCCGACGACGCGCTCTACACCAATGCCTTCGGCAACAAGCTCGCCGACGACACCGTCGCCCTGACCCTGACCAAGGCGTTCTGAACGCACCCGCAGTCCCACCACGGAGCGAAGCACGATGAAACTCATCACCGCCATCATCCGCCCGTTCAAGCTCGACGAGGTGAGGGAAGCCCTCTCCGAAATCGGCGTGTCGGGCATTACCGTCACCGAAGTGAAAGGTTTCGGTCGGCAGAAGGGCCACACCGAGCTGTATCGCGGCGCCGAGTACGTCGTCGATTTCCTGCCCAAGATCAAGATCGAAACCGTGGTCGCGGACGAGCGTCTGGACGCCATCGTCGAAGCGGTCCAGCAGGCCGCCGGCACCGGCAAGATCGGCGACGGCAAGATCTTCGTCACTCCCATCGACCAGGTCATCCGCATCCGCACCGGCGAAGTCGGCGCGGACGCACTGTGACCCCCACTCGGAGAACCCCATGAAGACCCGTTCTTTCTCCGGGTGGAAATCCCGGATGCAGACCCTGGCCCTGGCCGCGTTGTGCGGCTTGAGCCTGGCCGGTTTCGCCAACGTCGCCAGTGCGGCGCAGGAAGCGGCCGCGCCGGCCGCGACCGAAGCCGTGGCGACAACGCCGGAAGCGGC
>DASRYD010000028.1:0-3972 GCA_035653955.1 Pseudoxanthomonas sp. | reverse complement strand
GCTGCCCGGCCATGCCGTCGCCGACCGCGGCCAGCACGCTGACGCCATCGGTGGCCTGCACGCGCTGGATCTGGCCGATGTGCAGTTCATGGGCGAAAGCGTCGAGCAGCGCGGTGCGGGCGCGCGCCGCTTCGCCGCTCTTCACCACGCAGCAAATCGAATGCTCGGACGAGCCCTGCGAGATCATCACCACCGACACGCGCGCATTGCGCAACGCCGCGAAGACGCGCTCGGCGGTGCCGGGCACGCCGATCAGGCCGGTGCCTTCCAGGTTGACGATGGCCAGGTCCGGGCTCAGGGTCAGGCCCTTGACCGGGCCGCTCTGGTCGCGTTCGGCGGTGATGCGGGTGCCGGGGTGTTCCGGATGGAAGGTGTTGCGGATGATGATCGGCAGGCCGCGTTCGATCGCCGGCGCCATGGTCTGCGGATGCACCACCTTGGCGCCGAAATAGGCCAGTTCGCAGGCTTCGTCGTAGCTCAGCGCGCTCAGCTGCACCGCTTCGGGCACCACCCGCGGATCGGCCGACAGCACGCCGTCGACGTCGGTCCAGATGTGCAGTTCGTCGGCATCGAACAGCGCGGCGAAGATCGCGCCCGAGTAATCGCTGCCGTTGCGGCCCAGGGTGGCGAAGCCGCCATTGCGGTCGCGGGCGACGAAGCCGGTGATCACCACGCGCGGTTGCGGATTGCGTTCGCGCCAGTCCGCCAGCTTGGCTGCGCTGGTTTCCCAGTCGACCACCACGCCCAGGTCGCTGCGCTCGACCACCAGCACATCGCGCGCATCGAGCACCGCGCAATCCTCGCCCTGCGCCTTCAGGTATTCGCCGAGCAAGCGCGCCGAGCAGATTTCGCCCAGGCCCTGCACGCGTTCCAGCACCTCGTGCGGCAGGCCGCCGATCACCACCAGCGCCTCGAGGATCGCCTTCAGCTTGTCGAAGCGTTCGTCCAGCCATTCGATCACCGGACCGGAATCCTCGCCCAGCAGCGAAACCGCCGCGCCACGATGGCGCGCGCGCAGCTCGTGCCAGCGCTCGCGCCATTCCTCGCTGCCCGCCGCGGACAGGTTGCACAGGTCGATCAGCGCGTCGGTGACGCCCTTCATCGCCGAGACCACCGTGGCCTGCACGGTTTCGTCGCGCGCCAGCAGCAGCGAGGCGACGTGGCGGAAGCGCGCCGCATCGGCGACGGAAGTGCCGCCGAACTTGTGCACGACGGTGCGCAAGGCCAGTGGCGGGGCGTGGGGAACGCTGGGAACGGGTTGTGCGGACATGGCGGACGGACCTTGTGAAGGCCCCGCGCGCATCAGGCTGTGGGTTACCCCGCATCCTGATTCGGGTGCGGGGCCGTGTAGGGGAAAGTTACGCGTACACGACCGACCGCACCGGGCTGGTACCGGTACCGGTAATGGTCGTAATGATGGCGGCGAAAGTACGCATCGAAGGCGAAGATGCCATGCCCGCAAAACGGCTGCAAGCGTTGCAGTTGCAACCACCACGAGCCCGAAGAAATGGCGGCCCCGACACGATTCGAACGTGCGACCTTCCCCTTAGGAGGGGGACGCTCTATCCAGCTGAGCTACGGGGCCATGGCCGCATTGTAACGGTTGCGGCGCGCGCGCCGCCCTGCCCGGCTTCCCGGCCCGTGTTACCTTGCCTGCCGGTACCGGCCCCGGGGATCGGGGCCGCAGTTTTCGAGGAGAGCGGTTGGAATGTGTCCTAGCAAGGTGGCCGAAGGCGGAGAGCGGGGCTGGATCGTTCCCATCGGCGGCGGAGAGAACAAAGGCGAAACCCCGAGCATATTGCAGCGCTTCGTCGAGATTTCCGGCGGCGACTCGGCCGATATCCTGGTCATCCCCACCGCCAGCCAGCTGGCCGAAACCGGACCGCGCTACCAGCGCCTGTTCGGCGACCTGGGCGCGCGCCGGGTCGACGTGCTCGACTTCGACACCCGCCGCGACTGCCACGAAAACAGCCGCCTGGACCGCATCGAACGCGCCAGCGGCATCTTCTTCACCGGCGGCAACCAGTTGCGGCTGTCGACGATCCTCGGCGGCACGCCGGCGGCCAAGCTGATCCGCGAACGCAATGCGGCCGGCATCACCGTCGGCGGCACCAGCGCCGGAGCCAGCATCCTGTCCGAGCACATGATCGGCTTCGGCAAGGAAGGCAGCTCGCCCCAGGCCGACAGCGTGCGCCTCGCCCCCGGGCTGGGCCTGACCAACCGCTTCGTCATCGACCAGCACTTCCGCCAGCGCGACCGCCTCGGCCGCCTGGTCGCGGCGCTGGCCTACAACCCGTTCGCCATCGGCATCGGCCTGGACGAGGACACCGCCGCCTTCATCGGCCCGGACAACACGCTGGAAGTGGAAGGCAGCGGCGCGGTGACCGTGGTCGACGCGGACGAACTGACCTTCTCCTCGATGGCCGACGTGCGCGAGGACGAGCCGGTCTGCCTGCTCGGGCTGAAGGTGCACATCCTGGTCGCCGGCGCGACGTTCAACCTGCATACCCGCAAGGCGTCGGCCGGCTCGCTGGCCAAAACCAAGACCTGAGGCAACCCATGCGCATCCTCGAACGCTCCGTCTACGTAGGTCCTTCGCTGTATGCGCACTTCCCGGTCATCCGCCTCGAGCTGGACCTGGGCGAACTGGAGCAGTGGCCGACCGCGAAGCTCGGCGACGGCTACATCGACGCGCTGGTCGCCGCCCTGCCCGGCCTGGCCGAACACGGCTGCAGCTATCGCGAACCCGGCGGTTTCATCCGCCGCATGCGCGAGGGCGAAGGCACCTGGCTGGGCCACGTGCTGGAGCACGTCGCCATCGAACTGCAGAACGTTGCCGGCGAGGACGTGACCTTCGGCAAGACCCGCAGCGTCGGCGACAACCGGCCCGGCGTGTACAACGTGGTCTACGAATACGCGCAGCGCGAGGAAGGCATCGCCGCGGGCGAACTGGCGCTCAAGCTGCTGTGCTCGCTGCTGCCGGAAGAACTGCGGCCCAAGGGCAGCGTGCCCGAAGATTGGGATTGGGATAGCGCACGCGACGACTTCATCCGCTATGCGCAGCGCCGCGCACTGGGCCCTTCGACCGCCTCGCTGGTACGCGCGGCCGAGGAACGCAACATTCCCTGGTTCCGCCTGAACAACCAGTCGCTGGTGCAGTTCGGCCACGGCAAGTACCAGCAACGCATCCAGGCCACGGTGACCGGCAGGACCCCACACATTGCGGTGGAGCTGGCCAGCGACAAGGAGGAAACCAACAAGATCCTCGGTTCGCTGGGCCTGCCGGTCCCGCGCCAGGAGCTGGTGTCCAGCGCCACCGACGCGATCCGCGCGGCGAAGAAGCTCGGCGGCACGGTGGTGACCAAGCCGTACAACGGCAACCACGGCCGCGGCATCACCATCAACATCTCGACCGAAGACGAAATCCGCGAAGGTTTCGCCGCCGCGCGCGAGCATTCGCGTTCGGTCATCGTCGAAACCTACCTGGCCGGCGACGACCATCGCCTGCTGGTGGTCAACGGCGAACTGGTCGCGGCGACCCGGCGCACGCCCGGCCACGTGGTCGGCGACGGCGAGCACGACATCGCCTGGCTGGTCGACGAGGTCAACAAGGATCCGCGCCGCGGCGTCGGCCACGAAAAGGTGCTGACCCGGCTGGAACTCGACCGCGAGGCCGACCTGATGCTGGAACGCGCCGGCCACAACCATTTCAGTGTGCCCAAGGCCGGCGAGGTGGTGTTCCTGCGCTCCACCGCGAATCTCTCCACCGGCGGCACCGCCACCGACGTCACCGACGTCATCCACCCGGACAACCGGGCGATGGCCGAACGCGCGGTTCGCGCCATCGGCCTGGACGTGGGCGGCGTGGATTTCCTCAGCCCGAACATCGCCGAAAGCTACAAGCGCATCGGCGGCGGCATCTGCGAAGTCAACGCCGCGCCCGGCTTCCGCATGCACGTCGCGCCCAGCGAG
>DASRYD010000027.1:0-1822 GCA_035653955.1 Pseudoxanthomonas sp. | reverse complement strand
GGCGGCGGGCAGGTGCAGGGCCACGCCTTCGGGCGTGACCACTTCGCGGTAGGTGTCGAGCATCAGCCGTGCACCTGCGAAGGCGTCTGGTCGAATGCGGTCCGGCGTTCCTGCCGGACATCCTGCGGGCGCGGCATGCGCGGTTTCCGTGATTCCCTGCGCCGACTTTAACCGCCGCGCCCACGCTTGCCCAGCCCGCTAGACTGCCCGCATGGACGTCTCGTTTTCCTGTCGCGGCCGCTGCGGCGCCTGCTGCATCGCACCGTCGATCCATTCGCCGATTCCCGGCATGCCGCAGGGCAAGCCGGCCGGCGTGCGCTGCGTGCAACTGGACGAAGCCGATCGCTGCCGGCTGTTCGGGCGGCCGGAACGGCCCGCGTTCTGCGCTTCGCTGAAACCGGGTCCGGAGATGTGCGGCGGCTCGCGCGAGGAGGCGTTGGCGATCCTCGCCGCGCTGGAGGACGCGACGCGGCCGGAATGATCGGGATTGCGGGAGCGGCTTCGGCCGCGAATGCCTTCCTCCGAATCCAAAAGCATTCACGGGCAAGCCCGCTCCCAGCGGGCTACCCCGCCTGCAGGTATTCGTCCTTCAGCTTCACGTAGTGCTTGGACGAGTAGTACAGCGCATCGATCTCGGCATCGCTCAGCTTGCGCGCGAACTTGGCCGGGCTACCCAGCCACATCTCGCCGCTGCCAACCACCTTGCCCGGCGCGATCAGCGCGCCGGCGCCGACGAAAGCGTGCTTCTGCACCACCGCGCCGTCCAGCACGATGGCGCCCATGCCGATCAGCACCGCGTCCTCGATGCGGCAGGCATGGACGATGGCCTGGTGGCCGATGGTCACGTCTTCGCCGATCACCGTGGCGAAGCCGCCCAGCTTGGCGTGGGGGCCATCGTGGCTGACGTGGACGATGGTGCCGTCCTGCACGTTGGTGCGCGCACCGATGCGGATGAAGTTGACGTCGCCGCGGATCACCGTGCCCGGCCATACCGACACGTCGTCGCCCAGCACCACATCGCCGATCACGGTGGCCGCCTCGTCGACGTAGGCGCGCTGGCCAAGGGTGGGAAAACGGCCGAGATGGGGGCGCAGGGAGGTCATGGTCGCGTTCGCGCGGCAGGTTCGCGGAAAAACCGCATCGTACAGGACTAGACTCCGGCGTATGGACATGAACGCCGATACCCCCGTTTCCGAGTTGCGCCCCACCTTCGACCGCCTGCGCGCCGCATGGCAGGCGCAGCGTCCCGATCGCGCGCAACGCAGCGCCGATCTGCTGCGCCTGCGCGAAGCGCTGAAGCGGCGGCTGGACGACATGGCGCGGACCATCGCCGCCGATTTCGGCCACCGTTCGCTGCACGAATCGCGCATCGCCGACGGCATGACCGTGCTCAACGAAATCGACCACCTGCGCAAGCACCTGCGCGGCTGGATGAAGCCGAAGCGCGTCGGTGTCGGCTGGCGCTTCCTGCCGGCTCGCGCCGAGATCCGCCCCGAGCCGGTCGGCGTGGTCGGTGTCATTTCCCCGTGGAATTACCCGGTCAACCTGGCGCTGATTCCGCTGGCCACCGCGATCGCCGCCGGCAACCATGTTTACCTGAAGCCGTCGGAACACACGCCGCGCACCAGCGCCTTCCTGCGCGAACTGCTGGCCGAAGTGTTCCCGGAGGATCGCGTCGCCGTCGCCGAAGGCGGCGCCGAGGTCGCCGCCGCGTTCGCCGCGCTGCCGTTCGACCATCTCGTGTTCACCGGCTCCACCGCGGTCGGGCGCAAGGTAATGGCCGCCGCCGCGCCCAACCTGACCCCGGTGACGCTGGAACTGG
>DASRYD010000026.1:0-1885 GCA_035653955.1 Pseudoxanthomonas sp. | reverse complement strand
GCTGGTGTCCGCGCTGGTCGCCAGCGGCAAGGTGCGCGAGCGCAGTTCGCCGCAGGCGTCGAACGTGTTCTGGCTGGAAATGGAACAGGCGCTCGCCGAAGCCGCGTTCGAGCGCGGCCGCCAGGCCGGCATCCGCATCGGCCGCTGGAAGGACGGGCGCATCCCGCTTTACGCCAACACGACGATCCTGCGACGACCGGTCGCGGAATACGCGGCGCTGTTCCTCGGCTAAAGTGGCGCACGGCGCGAACGCGAATACGCAAACAGGAACTAACCGCATGACGACCGAAGCTTTCTATCCCGTGGGCACCCCCGGTCAGCCCTGGGCCGCAGCCGAGAAGGCCGAGTGGCGTTCGCGCCAGCGCAAGCTGCGCAGCTACGCCGACGAGGTGGTGTCGAAGATCGATGCGCTGCGTGGGCGTTTCGACGTCACGCAATATGGCGAACTCGACTACGGACCGGACGGACGCTATCCGCTGTTCGCGTTGCGCTCGCGCGGCTGGGACGAGGCCTTGCCGGTTGCGCTGGTCACCGGCGGCGTGCACGGCTACGAAACCAGCGGCGTGCATGGCGCGCTGCGTTTCGCCGAACGCGATGCGGCCGGTTATACCGGCAAGCTGAACCTGTTGGTCGCGCCGTGCGTCAGTCCGTGGGCCTACGAGCGCATCCACCGCTGGAACCCGGACGCGCTCGATCCGAACCGCAATTTCCGGGCCGATAGCCCGGCCGGCGAATCGGCGGCCTTGTGGAGCCTGGTGCAACCGCTGCGCGGACGTTTCCTCGTCCACATCGACCTGCACGAAACCACCGACAGCGACGAATCCGAATTCCGCCCCGCGCTGGCCGCGCGCGACGGCAAGCCGAACGAACCGGGCACGATCCCGGACGGTTTCTACCTGGTCGACGACAGCGCCAACCCGCAGCCGGCGTTCCAGCGGGCGATCATCGAGGCGGTGACGAAAGTCACCCACATCGCCCCGGCGGACCCGGACGGAACCATCATCGGTTCGCCGGTCGTCGCACCGGGGGTGATCGAATACGCGCTGGTCGCGCTGGGTTTGTGCGCCGGCATCACCGGCGCGCGCTACACCACGACGACCGAGGTCTACCCCGATTCGCCACGCGCCACGCCCGAGCAGTGCAACGAGGCGCAGGCGGTGGCGGTGCGCGCGGCGCTGGACTTCGCCCTGGCGCAAGGCTGATAGCCGGGCGCGGACTGCGCCCGTGGATCCCCAGAAGCCCGGCGGACCTTTCCCGCATGCGGGGCAACCAATGGCACAGGCCGGCCCGCCTGGCGGCGGCTAGTCTCTCCGGTTCCGACAATCCGGGAACGATCCGATGAAGCTTTCGCCGTCGAGCCTCGGCCTTGCCTGCGCGCTGGGCATCGCCGCTTTTTCCGCTTCCGCCGCCGACCCGGCCGGCAAGCCGCAACTGGGCGACTTCGGCGTCGACCTGTCCGCACGCGACGCGTCGGCGAAACCGGGCGACGATTTCAACCGCTACGCCAGCGGGCGCTGGATCGACAGCTACGTGCTCAAGGACTACGAGTCCAACTACGGCTCGTTCAACGAATTGCGCGACCGCACCGAAGAACAGGTGCACGGTCTGATCGAAGGCCTGCAGGCGCAGAAGGCGCTGGCGCCCGGCGGCAACGGGCAGAAGGTGCGCGACTACTACGCCAGTTACATGGACCGCGCCGCGCGCGATGCCGCCGGGATCGCGCCGTTGCAGCCGGTGCTGGCGCGCATCGCCGCCATCGATACCAAGGCCGGGCTGGTCGCGGCGTTCGGCAACGACGACATCGACGGCAGCGATGCGCCGCTGGGCCTGTTCGTGAGTACCGATCGCAAGGATCCGGACCGCTACCTGGTGGGCCTGGGCGTCG
>DASRYD010000025.1:0-4450 GCA_035653955.1 Pseudoxanthomonas sp. | reverse complement strand
GCGAAGGCTGCGACCTGTTCTGGCCGTGCATCGACCACCCGCTGAGCGAGCCGCTGCGCGTCGACCAGCACATCACCGTGCCGGCGCCGCTGGTCGCGGCCGGCAACGGCATCGCCCGCGGCATGGACGAAAAGGATGGCTGGCGCACCTATCACTGGAGCGCGAAGAACCCCAACACCTACGCGATCGCGCTGAACATCGGCCCGTACGAACTGCTGCAGGCCGAATACAAGTCGCGTTACGGCAATGTCGTTCCACTGCGCTACTGGTATCTGAAGAGCGACGACAAGGCGAAGGCGCAGGGACTGTTCGACGGATTCGCGCCGATGCTGGACTTCTTCGAGGAGAACATCGGCCCGTATCCGTTCGCCGACGAAAAGATGGGCGTGGTGGAAACCCCGCACCTGGGCATGGAGCACCAGACCATCAATGCCTACGGCAACGACTACCGCAAGGACGAGAACGGCTACGACTGGCTGCTGCAGCACGAATTCGCCCACGAATGGTTCGGCAACCAGCTGACCAACCGGGACTGGGACGACATGTGGCTGCACGAGGGCTTCGGCACCTACATGCAACCGCTGTACCTGCAGTGGCTGCGCGGCGACATGGAATATTTCGCGGCGCTGATGAAGCAGCGGGCGACCCTGGCCAACAAATTCCCGGTGGTGTCCGGCGGACCGAAGTCGGAGAAGGAAGTCTACGACGGCGAACGCGGACCCGGACTGGACATCTACTACAAAGGCTCGCTGATCCTGCACACGCTGCGCGGGTTGATCGGCGACCGCGCCTTCTTCGCCGCGACGCGCGAACTGATCTACGGCCGGCCCGATCCCGCACCGGGCAACTTCAAGCCGCGTTACGGCACCACGCAGGATTTCATCGACGCGGTCGACCGCAATGCGCGTGGCGACTATGGCTGGTTCTTCGACGTGTACCTGCGTTCGGCGGCGTTGCCGCAATTGATCGCGACGCGCAATGGCGAGAAGCTCGAGTTGCGCTGGAAGACCGCCGGCGACAAGCCATTCCCGATGCCGGTGCAGGTCCGTGTCGGCGACAAGGTGGTGGACGTATCGATGCGGGGCGGGCAGGGCAGCGTGGCGTTGCCGGCGGGCGAGAGCTATACGCTGGACCCGCATTCGAAGGTATTGCGCGAACTGCCGCACATCGTCGCGTTCCAGGCGGACAAGAAGGCGCGCGAGGCGGCGGGCAAGAGCAACGAGAAGCGGCCGGGACAGTAGTCGGAGCGCGCGGCATCCTGGTGTGGGAGCGACGTCGGGAGTTCAGGTCATGCGGGAGGGATGGCGCTCCGGCCGAGCCAGCGCAACGCGCCGCGTGCGGCGCGCAGGCCGCTGGCGAAGCTGGCGGTGAGCAGGTAACCGCCGGTCGGCGCTTCCCAGTCGAGCATCTCGCCGGCGCAGAAGGTGCCGGCTTTCGACTTCAGCATCAGGTTTTCGTCGAGCGCTTCCAGGCGCACGCCGCCGGCGCTGCTGATGGCTTCCTCGATGGGACGCGGGCGCAGCAGCCGCAACGGCAGGCGCTTGAGGGTTCGCGCCAGCGTCGGTGGATCGTCGAGCTGCGATTTGTCGAGCGCTTCGCGCAACAAGGCGGCCTTAGCGCCTTCGATGCCGGCGTACCGGCGCAGGAATTCGCTGAGGCTGCGGCCATTGCGCGGCCTGGAAAGGTCTTCCAGCAAGCGATCGGGTTGGCGTCCAGGCGCCAGATCCAGGCGCAACAGCGTCGAACCGTCGCGTTCGATCGCATCGCGCAGGTCGGCCGACAACGCATAGACCAGGCTGCCTTCGATGCCGTGCGCGCTGACCACGCATTCGCCCTGCAGCGCATGCTCCTCGCCGTGCGCGTCGAGCCAGTGGGCGACGATCGGCTTCAACGGCGCGCCGGCGAATTTCGTCGCGAAGAAGTCGCTCCAGGCGACGTCGAAACCGCTGTTGGCGGGCTTCAGCGGCGCGACATCCGCACCGATGCCGCGCAACGGCGCGATCCAGTCGGAGTTTCCCCCCAGTTCGGGCCAGGATGCACCGCCGAGCGCGAGTACGGTCGCGTCGGGAGCGTCGAGGAATCTCCCGCCCTCCGCCGTATCCAACGCCAGTGCGCCGTTCCCGTTCCAGCCGACGAACCGGTGGTGCACGTGGAAGCGCACGCCGGCTTCGCGCAGCCGGCGCACCCAGCCGCGCAGCAGCGGTGCGGCTTTCAGGTCGGTCGGGAACACCCGCCCGGAGCTGCCGACGAAGGTCTCCACGCCCAGCCCGCGCGCCCACGCGCGCAGGGCATCGGCGTCGAAATCGTCCAGCCAGCGGCCGACCTGTGCCGTACGTTCGCGGTAGCGCGCATCGAAGCCGGGGCGCGGTTCGGAATGGGTCAGGTTCAAGCCACCTTTGCCGGCGATCAGGAAACGACGCCCCACCGAGCCCTGGGCCTCGTACAGATCGACTTTGGCGCCGGCCGCACACAGCGTTTCGGCCGCCATCAACCCGGCGGGTCCGCCGCCGACCACGGCCACGCGCGGGTGTTTCGAAGGGAATTCCTGCATCGCGGGAATTATGCCGGCAATGACCGTCGGCACGGTGCCGGACGCCGGGGATCGGCTATCGTCTGGACCATCCAACCCAGGGAGTTCCCATGCGCGCACTGTTCCTGACCACGGCCTTGCTGGCTCCCGTCTTCGCGCCTTCGCTGGCACGGGCGCAGGACGCGGCGCCCGCCGCGGACTTCGACGCCTACGTGGAAAACGTGCGCAAGACCTTCGACGTGCCGGGCATCGCCGTGGCCATCGTCAAGGACGGCAAGGTGGTGCTGGCCAAGGGTTACGGCACGCGCGACATCGCCGGCGGCCAGCCGGTGAGGGCCGACACGCTGTTCGCCATCGCTTCGAACACCAAGGCCTTCACCGCGGCCTCGCTGGAAATGCTGGCCGACGAGGGCAAGCTGAAGATGGACGACCGGGTCATCGACCACCTGCCATGGTTCCAGATGTCGGACCCGTACGTGACCCGCGAGATGCGCATCCGCGACCTGCTGGCGCATCGCAGCGGCCTGAGCCTGGGCGCAGGCGACCTGCTGTACTGGCCGACCACCAGCTACAGCAACCGCGAGGTCGCCGAACGCCTGCGCTACGTGCCGATCAAGGGCGGCTTCCGCGAGCAGTATGCCTACGACAACATCCTGTTCGGCGTGGCCCAGCTGGTGATCGAACAGGCCAGCGGCGTGCCTTACGAACAATTCCTGCGCACGCGCATCTTCGCCCCGCTGGGCATGGACCGTACGCGCTTCAACAGCGACCGGCTGGAGCCCGGCGACGATGTCGCCACCGGCTATGCGAAGGCGGATTTCAGCAAGCTGCAGCCGGCGCCGCGGATGACCTGGTCGAACGTCGCCGGCGCCGGCGGCATCTACTCCAGCGTCAACGACATGGCCAAGTGGGTACGGGTGCAGCTCGACGGCGGGATGATTTCCGGCGAGGGCGAGCAGGCCAAGCGCCTGTTCACCGAAGCGCGCCAGCGCGCGATGTGGACCATGCTGACCCCGATCCCGGTATCGAAGCCATCGGTGCCCGAACTGGCCGCGGCCGCGCCGAATTTCGCCGGCTACGGCGAGGGCTGGAGCCTGTCCGACTATCGCGGGCGCAAGCTGGTCTGGCATACCGGCGGCTGGCCGGGCATGGTGTCGCGCGTCACCCTGGTGCCCGAACAGAAACTGGGCTTGATCGTGCTGACCAACCAGGAAGTTGGCGCCGCGTTCAATGCGGTGACCCTGCGCGCGTTGGACATGCAGTTGGGCATCGCGCCGACCGATTGGACCGCGGCCTATGCCAAGTCGCTGGCTAAGTCGAAGGGCAATGCCGACGAAAGCTGGACCAGGCACGTGGCCGCGCGCGATGCGAAGTCGAAGCCTTCGTTGCCGCTGTCCGCCTACGCCGGTACCTACCGCGACGCGTGGTACGGCGACGTCGGCATCGCGATGGAGCAGGGCAAGCCGGTGATGCGCTTCTCGCGCACCGCCGAGCTGGTCGGCGACCTGGAGCATTGGCAGCACGACACTTTCATCGTGCGCTGGCGCCAGCGCTGGCTGAATGCCGACGCCTTCGTCAGCTTCGACCTGGATGAAGACGGCAAGATCGTCGCGGCGGCGATGAAGCCGGTTTCGCCGTTGACCGATTTCAGCTTCGATTTCCAGGACCTGGATCTGCGCCGGGTCGAGGCAGCGAAGAGCGACGCCAAATAGCCGCACGTTTCGAATGCGCCGTCGTCCCGGCGCAAGCCGGGACGACGGACAAAACGAGTCGTTCGGAATCCGCGTCACTCGACAGCCAACAGCTCCACGTCGAATACCAGTGACGCGCCCGGCGGAATCACGTCGCCGGCGCCGTCGCTGCCATAGCCGTCCGCAGCCGGAACCAGCAGCGTGCGCCTGCCGCCCACGCGCATGCCGG
>DASRYD010000024.1:0-4517 GCA_035653955.1 Pseudoxanthomonas sp. | reverse complement strand
GGAGGAATCGCCGCGCTTCAATGCCGGCAAGGGCGCGGTGTTCGACGCCGAAGGCCGCCACGAGCTGGACGCTTCGCTGATGGAAGGCCGGACCCGCCGCGCCGGCGCGGTGGCCGGAATCACCACGGTGCGCAACCCGATCAAGCTGGCGCGCGAGGTGATGGAACATTCGCCGCACGTGTTGCTGATCGGCGCGGGTGCGGAGCGCTTCGCCGATACCCGGCCCGAAATCGAACGCGTGCCCAACGACTGGTTCGACACCGATACGCGCCGGGCGCAACTGCTCGAGGAACAGGCCCGCGAGCGCGCCCAGGCCGGCGCCGCCGACCTGAAAGGCAAGTACTTCGGTACCGTCGGCGCGGTCGCATTGGACGTGCATGGGCATCTCGCCGCGGCGACTTCGACCGGCGGCATGACCAACAAGAAATGGGGTCGCGTCGGCGATTCGCCGCTGATCGGCTGCGGCACTTGGGCCGACGCGCATTGCGCGGTGTCCGGCACCGGCTGGGGCGAATTCTTCATTCGCAACGCGGTCGCGCACGACATCGCCGCGCGCATCGCCTATGGCGGCGCGTCGCTGCGGGACGCGGCCGACGCGGTGATCCTGCGGATCGTGCCGGAATCCGGCGGGGACGGCGGCGCCATCGCCGTCGATGCGCGGGGCAAAATCGCGTTGCCGTTCAATACCTCGGGCATGTACCGCGGCTGGATCGCCGCCGACGGCAGCCGCGGTACGGCGATCTTCGGGTAGCGCCAGTGGGAGCGCGCTTGTGCGCGAATGCCTCTGACTCGTATCGGGCGCGGGGAAAAGCATTCGCGCACAAGCGCGCTCCCACAAGGTCAGCGGAAGGCGCCGGGTCGCAGGTACGGCGCGATCGCGTCGCGCCAGATCGCGTAGCCCGCAGCATTCATGTGCAGGCGGTCTTCAATGAACAGTTCAGCTCGCGGCTGTCCGTCGGCATCAAGCATCGGATTGAATACGTCGACGAAGGCGACGCGCTTCTGCTTCGCCGCTTCGGCGCGGATCAGTGCATTGGCCTCGCGTTGCGCCTCCAGCAGATGCGCTCGCGACGGGCTGGGCTTGCACGACACGAACGCGATCGGCACCGATGGCAGGTCGCGGCGCACACGGCGGACGAAGGCGAGGAAATCGTCGTGCAATTGCTGCGGGCTGCGGCCGCTGGCGATGTCGTTGTCGCCGGCGTAGAACACGATCAGCCGCGGCTTGTACGGCACCACGATGCGGTCGGCGTACCAGGTGCTGTCGCGGATCTCCGAGCCGCCGAACCCGCGGTTGATCGCGGCGACGCCGGGGAAATCCTCGGCCAGGGTCTTCCACAGCCGGATCGAAGAGCTGCCGACGAACAACACCGCATCGCGCGGGGGCGGATGGGCGGCGTCCTCGGCGGCGAAGCGGGCCATGTCGCCGGCCCATTCGGCGTTCGACACCTGCTCGGGTACGCGCGGCGCAGCGACCTGCGCGGGCCGGCTGGCGCAACCCGCCAGCAGCAGGGCGAACAGGCCGAACAGCAGGGCTTTCTTGGACGGGAACTTCATCGCAAAGCTCCGGAACCGGAAGGAGGCGCGACCATGGCCCATCGGCGGCGAAATGTCGAGCCAGCGGCTCATGCCCTGCGACCTGTCGCGTTCTTGTGGCAGAATCGGCCTACCGATGGCCGAGTCCGACCTGACGCACCTCGCATCTGTCGCCGCGCCCGCCATCACGGGTCGCCGTCTGGCATTTCGCCCAATCGGGAAACCTCCTGTCTCACGCACCGGCGCCGCTCATGGCTGACGAATTCGGACACTTGCCGCGCGGGCCGCGGCGCATCTTCAAGGCCACCCAATGGTCGCTGCAGGGCCTGCGCGCGGCCTGGCTGCACGAATCGTCGTTCCGGCTCGAGGTCTACCTGTTCATCGTGCTGGCGCCGCTGGCCTGGTGGCTGGGCGAGACCGCCGTGGAGCGCGCCTTGCTGATCGGTTCGATGCTGCTGGTGCTGAGCATCGAACTGCTGAACTCGGCGGTGGAGGCGGTGATCGAGCGCTACGGCGCCGAACACCACGAACTGGCCGGACGCGCCAAGGACATGGGTTCGGCGGCGGTGTTCGTGCTGATGATGAACGTATTGCTGTGCTGGGGCCTGATCCTGGGCCCGCGGCTGTTCTAGAAGCATTTTCGATTTTTGTACTGAGGACCGATTGCCGATGAGTTTCGATTTCCTGGCCGACCCGAACGTGTGGTTGACCCTGGTCACCTTGAGCGCGCTGGAAATCGTGCTGGGCGTGGACAACCTGGTGTTCATCTCCATCGCGGTCAGCAAGCTGCCCGAACACCAGCGTTCCACCGCGCGCCGCTTCGGCATCGCCGTGGCCTGTGTCACCCGGATCGCCCTGCTGGTATCGCTGGCGTTCCTGGCGCGGATGCAGAACGACCTGTTCCAGGTCGCCGGCATGGGTATCTCGGTGCGCGACCTGGTGCTGATCCTCGGCGGCATCTTCCTGTTGTGGAAGGGCATCGGCGAGATCCGCGAACTGATTTCGGGCGGCGAAGACCAAGACCCGTCGACGACCAAGGCCTCGGGCGTGTTCTGGATGGTGATCGCGCAGATCGCGGTGATCGACATCGTGTTCTCGCTGGACTCGGTGATCACCGCGGTGGGCATGGCCAGCCACATCCCGGTCATGGTCGCGGCGATCCTGCTGGCCGTGGCGATCATGCTGCTGGCGGCGAACCCGCTGGGCCGCTTCATCGATGCCAACCCGACGGTGAAGATGCTGGCCCTGGCCTTCATCGTGCTGATCGGCGTGGTGCTGATCCTCGACGGCATCGACGTGCACGTGCCCAAACCCTACGTCTATTTCGCCATGGGCTTCTCGGTGGCGGTGGAATGGCTGAACCTGGTGATGCGCAAGCGCGCTTCGGCCCGGCATGTCGAAGGCGCGGGCAAGTGGTAGGCCGCACAACGGGTTTTTAATGCTTCGCGCCCGGCAGTTGCGCGCCGCGCTGGGCGATGCTGCAATGGCCGCGTCCCATCCACCGGAAGGAAAACCGCCATGCGCGCGCTTTCGCGACTGCTCCTGATCGCCGGCCTGATCGCCCTGCTGTCGGGCTGCGGCTACAACACCATCCAGCAGAAGGACCAGGCGGTGAAAGCCGGCTGGTCCGAAGTGCTGAACCAGTACAAGCGCCGCGCCGACCTGGTGCCGAACCTGGTCGCGACCGTCAAGGGTTACGCCAGCCACGAGCAACAGGTGCTGACCCAGGTCACCGAGGCGCGTTCCAAGGTCGGCAGCATCAACGTCAATGCCGACGATCCGGCCTCGCTGGCGCAGTTCCAGCAGGCCCAGGGCGAACTGCAGAGCGCGATCAGCCGCTTGCTGGTGGTCAGCGAAAACTACCCGCAGTTGAAGGCCGACCAGAACTTCCTGCAGTTGCAGGCGCAATTGGAAGGCACCGAGAACCGCATCACCGTGGCGCGCCAGCGTTACATCGCCACGGTGCAGGACTACAACACCTATGTGCGCTCGTTCCCGCAGCTGATCACCGCGAAGATCTTCGGCTATGGCGAGAAGCCGAATTTCAGCGTGGAGAACGAAGCGCAGATTTCCAACGCCCCGGCGGTGGATTTCGGCACGCCCGCACCTGCTGCGCCGGCCGCGCCAGCGGCTCCGGCACCGCCGCAATCCCCTCAGCCCGCTCCGGCCAACTGATCCGCTTCCGGTACAGACTGTCGAAGTGACGGCCGTGCGCCCCTTCGCCCGTTGGTCGGGCCTGCTGCTGGTCCTGTGGCTCGCATGCGCCAGTGCGTGGGCGCAGCAACTGGCGCCGATCCCTGCGCTGACTTCGCCGGTGGTGGACACCACCGGCACGCTGGATGCCGCGCAGAAACAGCAACTGGAACAACAGGCGCTGGCCCTGCAGCAACGCAAGGGCAGCCAGTTGCAGATACTGATCGTGCCGACCACGCAGCCCGAGGACATCTTCGACTACAGCCAGCGCGTATTCGATACGTGGAAGCTGGGACGCAAGGGCGTCGACGACGGGGTGTTGCTGGTGGTGGCGAAGGACGACCGTCGCATGCGCATCCATCCGGGCTACGGACTGGAGGGCGCGATTCCCGACGCCACCGCCAATCGGGTGATCCAGGAATACATGGTCCCGAAGTTCCGCGCCGGCGATTTCGGCGGCGGGCTCGTCGACGCGACCGCCGCGTTGACCCGGCTGATCGACGGCGAAGCGTTGCCCGAGCCGGTCAGTACCCATCCGGCCGGGCGCGAGCGTGGCGGGAATTGGCTGTTCGCGTTGTTCGCCGCGTTCATCGTCGCCAACATCGTGCGCGGGATCTTCTCGCGCACGCCGGCGGGTCTGCGCGGCCTGTTTACCGGCGGCGCGGCCGGCGGCGTGGCCTGGCTGGTTTCGTCGGCCTGGCTGATCGGCGGTCTCGCCGGTTTCCTCGGCCTGTTGTTCGGCTTGCTGTCGGTGGTGCCGGGCCGCTACGCCCGCCATCGCGATTGGG
>DASRYD010000023.1:0-1758 GCA_035653955.1 Pseudoxanthomonas sp. | reverse complement strand
GTCGCCTCGGCCGGTGCGCAGCAGGCGCGGGTGCGCGTCCGCATTCCCGCCAACACCACCATCGTCGGAGTTGACCGCGGCGCGACCGTGCGCGGCGCCTGGTTCGACATCCGCCCCGGCAGCACCAGCGGCAACCTGCCGATGAACGTCATCGTGCGTAACCTGAACTTCGAGGACACCTTCGACTGTTTCCCGCAATGGTCGCCGACCGACGGCGCAGACGGCAACTGGAACTCCGCGTACGACGCGATCTCGGTACGCAACGCCACCCACGTGTGGATCGACCACAACCGCTTCGCCGATGTGGCCACGGCCGACGAAACGCTTCCGACCTACTTCGGCCGCCATTTCCAGATGCATGACGGCCTGGTCGACGTGACCAACGAATCGGATCTGGTGACGATCTCCTGGAACCGCTTCGAAAACCACGACAAGGTCATGCTGGTGGGCTCTTCCGACAGCGCCGCCGCCGACCGCAACAAGCTGCGCCTGACCCTGCATCACAACCTGTTCCTCGATGTCGGCCAACGCGCACCGCGCGTGCGCTACGGGCGCGTGCACGTCTACAACAACCATTACAAGGTCGACAGCCCCGCGGCAGCCTCGCATTACGGCTACAGCTGGGGTGTGGGCATCGAGTCGCAGATCTTCGCGCAGAACAACCATTTCCGCACCGACGATGCGATCCTGCCCGCGTATTTCATTGACCGCCTCAACGGCAGCCGCATCCATGCCGAAGGCACCTTGCACGGCGGCGTGTCGCCGAACAGCGCGGTGGACCCACTCGCGGCCTTCAACGCCGCCTATGGCGACACTTTGGTCGATAACGTCGACTGGGCGCCCAGCCTGCACGGTACGGTAGAGCCGAGCGGTCGCGTGCCGGTGTCGGTGATCCAGGGCGCCGGTCCGTTCGAGTGAGCTTCGCGGCGGCGCGGGACTTCAGAACGTCCCACGCTGCACGAACGGCACGCGCTCGTACAGGCGACGCTCGCCGCCGCGCGGATCGTTTTCCAGCCGGATCGCCTTGCCGAAGACCATGGTCTCGCGGTTCTCCAGCGTGTACGGCATCCACGCCGCAGTCGCGCCGCCACGCGGATCGCCGCTGCGCGCAAAGGCCAGCAATGCTTCGCTCATTGCGCCAGCCACGTGCTGCGCTTCGGAGGAGATCCCGCTCGGCGAACCGGCCTGACCTATGTTGTCGAACACCAGCGGGATGTCGAGCGTGTGGAAGGCGCGCCTGCGCTCGCCATCTTCGATGTCGCGCGGATACCAGTCCAGCTGGTAGGCCCAGGTATTGCGTCCCTGCGCCGCGCGTACTTGCAGTTCTTCCACCGCGCCGCGCCAGGAACGCCCTGCGGTGGTGGCGGCGAAGAACACTTCGGAAGGCGTGTAATCGGGATACAGCCGGCGGTATTCGGCGATGACGATGGCCGGGTCGAGATCGACGAATTGCTGGCGGCGCAATTTTTCCGGCAATGCTTGCCAGTCAAGCGCGAAGTTGCCCGGATCGTTGCCGAGGAAGGCGCGGGTTTCGTCGTGGGTATTGCCGATGACCATTGGAATGGCGGCCGATTGCGATGGCGCATCCGGCCAGAACGGATGCCGCGGCAGCACCTCGCCATCCATCACCGGGCCGAAGTACAGCGCGGTGTCCTCGACCCGGGAGGGATCGCGCGCGCGCAGGCCTTCCACCAGCGCGGCCGTCGGCAAGCGCAGCAACGCGTCGGCATCGCCCGGGTTCGCTCCAATGGCTTCGAG
>DASRYD010000022.1:0-6742 GCA_035653955.1 Pseudoxanthomonas sp. | reverse complement strand
CCGGCCGGCAGCACGCAGCCCATGATCACTTCCGAGACGTCGGCGCCGGGGATGCCCGACTGTTCCAGCGCCGCGCGAATCGCCGTCGCGCCGAGGATCGGGGTGGGCACGCCGGTGAATTGGCCGAGGAAGGAACCGATTGGCGTGCGCTTGGCGGCGGCGATGACGACATCGGACATGGGGGACTCCTCGGACAGTTGTGGGTCCGGCCATTATCCGGCCTGGACAGAGGGGCGGCAAACGGCCATTGGTCCAAGCTCGCATTGCGGCTGCGGGCTTGTGCTATAGAAATGGAGAAATAGCGGCTATCCACAGGGAGAGGGGAAATGGACGAGCGTCGGCGGTTGCACTCGGGCCTGGGCAAATTCGCGTTATCGATCGCGGTCGCATTGCTGGCCGCGTGTGGCGGAGGAGGCGGTGGCGGCGCAGTGCGTTCCACGCCGCCACCGACGGGCGGCGGTATCGGCTTCACCCCGACGGTGACGAACGACACCAGCCTGACCCAGGTCAATCCGCCAGCGGTCCCGACCCAGGCCGCTCCGGTTACGTTCTCAAGCCCGAGTCTCAACCAGCACCTGATCCTGACCAATGCGGCGGGTGCGCTCGGTGCAGGCTTGAAGGGGCAGGGCGTGGCCATCGGTTTTCTCGATACCGGAGTCAATCGCGCCCATCCCACGTTGAGTGGACGGGTTACCCGCAATTTCATCAATGTGGATTCGAGCAACGATCTTTCGGTGGACGACAAGGTGGGACACGGCACCATCGTGGCGTCGCTGGCCGCGGGGCGGCCCGCGATCGGCAACTACCTGAATTCGGATGGCACCAATTCGGGCCAGACCGATTCATGGGGCGGCGGCGTGGCACAGAACGCCACCGTGTTGTCTTCCCGCATCATCAGTGATGCGCCACCGCCGGACGACGGTTCCGGCGAAGGCAACGAAATCGGCGCCGGACAGGGCTATGGCGACGCCTTCAAGGAACTCGACGCCGAATTGGCCGACGCGGGCGCGAAGATCATCAACAATTCGTGGGGTGGCCTGTACTGGGACGATCCAGCGCTGACCACCGAATTGGCCACCGCATGGAAAGACTTCGTGGTCGGCCGTGGCGGCATCGTCGTTTTTGCCAACGGCAACGCAGGCAGGGACGCGACCCTGCGCCTCGAACCGTCCGACAATGCCAGGCTGCCTACCCTGGCCAGCGACGTCGCGCTGGAAAAAGGCTGGCTGACGGTGGCGGCACTGGATACGGCCAACCCGACCCAACTGACCGATTATTCGCAGCAATGCGGCAGCGCCATGAATTACTGCCTGGCCGCGCCGGGCAACGTGGTGTTCATCGACCCGGATGCGACTTCGCAGGCAACCAGCGGTTTGTACCAGGGCGGCGGCACGTCGTTTGCCGCGCCGCTGGTGTCGGGCGCCGCGGCCGTAGTCTGGTCGGCATTTCCGTACTTCACGAACGACCAAGTGCGTCAGACCCTTCTGGGAGGCGCCAAGGACTTGGGTGCTTATGGCGTGGATCCTGTCTTCGGGTGGGGATTGCTGGATGTGACCAAGGCAGCGAATGGTCCGAGCAACTTCGCCTGGGGCGATTTCAGCGTATCGTTCAGCGGCAACTCGGTGTGGCGCAACAACATTGTTGGAAGCGGCGGACTGATCAAGTCCGGCACGGGTTTGTTGACGCTGACTGGTCTTAATCGCTACAGCGGCGATACCCGCGTATTGGAAGGCGGGCTGTATGTTTACGGGTGGTTGTACAGTTCCGACCTGTATGTGTCCAATGGCGTGACCGCATGGCTTGGCTTCAGCGGCGTGCTTGGCAAAAATGTCAATAACAGCGGTCGGCTGCTGGTTTCGACGGCCGCGGTGCCGAATTCCAATGCCTTTCCGAGTATCAGCGGCAATTTCGTCCAGACCTCGACGGGCAATCTCGGGGTTTGGCTGGCCGGCGACGGTTTGCAGCTGAGGATTTACGGATCGGCGACGTTGGCCGGGCAGGTATCGGTCCTCGGCGTGAAATCCGGTTACACCGCCAAAGACCAAAGCAAGGAAACCCTGCTAACTGCCCTGGGCGGCATCACCGGGACATTCGCCACTCTGAAAGCCGCGCCCAACGTATTCCTGGACGCCGCACTGTCGTACGACTCCAGCAACGTCTTCCTCAACATCAATCGCATAGACGTATCGAAGGCAGTGGCCGGCATGGGGTTGTCCGACATCACGCAAGTGTCGGCGACGCGGGTCGAAGGCGCGATGCAGGCCATCGATGGGCAATTGGCTGGCGGCAGTGGCGCGATCAGTGCGGATTTCATCGATGCGGCAGGCGCACTGCAGCGCGTTGGCAGCATCGCGCAGGCCGACCGTGCCATCCGCAGCCTGTCCGGCGAACTGCATGCCGTGGCCGATGCGGCGGGCATCGACAACCTCGAGGCCGGCCGCCGCGCGTTGTCGGCTCGCTTCGGCGAGCTTGCAGGGCAATCGAAGCGGCAAGGCAACTGGTACCGGGCGCTCGGACAGCCGGGACAAGGCGGTTCGGCATTCGGACAATTCCGGAACGACGGTTGGCTGATGGGCAGCGATCAGCAACTGGGCGCGAACGCGTTGGCGGGCTTCGCCTTCGGCACGACCGATACCGATGGCTTCCTCCGCACCGGCTACGACCGCAGTCACGAGCGGCAGACCCAGGCCCGGTTCTATGCGGGTGCGACACGCGGCAATGCGTACACGTTGGGCCAGTTCGGCGTGGGACGGTACGAACGGCAACTGCGTCGCGCGTTGCTGCTGGGCGACCGCGTGGATGGCGTCGCGACCGACTATGCCGGCAATTTCACCACGGCGAACTTCGAAGCTGGCTATCGCTTCGGCGACGCGGACAAGTCGCTCGTGCCGTACGCAGGTGTCGATTACGTGCGCCTGGACCGCGATGGCTTTATCGAGAATGGCGCCGCGGGCTTCGGGCTGAAGGCCAACGGCAGTGTCGCCGAGCGCACGCTGGCGATTGCCGGACTGCGCGCAGAACGCGCGTGGACGACCGGTTCCGGCCTCGGACTGGCCTTGCGCGGCTATGCGGAATGGCAGCGCACGTTGTCGGAAAGCGGCTTGCTGGCGCAAGCGAGCTTCGTCGGTGCGGATTCATGGTCGCCGCTGTATGGCGAAGGCTTCTCGCGTTCTTCGGGCCTGTTCGGCCTCGGTTTCGATGCCGCATTGTCGCGCCATGCGACGTTGTCGCTCGGCTACGATCAGCGCTTCGGCTCGTTCTTCGACGACCGGCAGTGGTCGGCGAAGCTGCGCTACGGGTTCTGAGTCTTGAACGCCCTCTCCCCGCGGACGGGGAGAGGGCGATGCCCGCAAGACGAACGGCTATGCCGCCTTGCGCGATGCCAGCTGCCGCAGCACGTAATGCAACAGGCCGCCATGGCGGAAGTATTCGACTTCCTTCGGCGTCAGCAGCAACACCTTCGCGCTGAAGCGGATTTCCCGGCCGTCGGCGTGGCTTGCGCTGATCGTGGCGACCTTCGAGGCGCCGTCGTCCAGTCCGGTGATGTCGAAGACCTCCGATCCATCCAGGCCCAGCGAAACCGCGTTCTGTCCGTCGAGGAACTGCAGCGGCAGCACGCCCATGCCGACCAAGTTGGCGCGATGGATGCGTTCGAAGCTTTCGGCGATCACGGCCTTCACTCCCAGCAACATCGTGCCCTTGGCCGCCCAGTCGCGCGATGAGCCGGTTCCGTATTCCTTGCCGGCGATGACCACCAGCGGCACGCCGCCGGCCTTGTACTTCATCGCCGCGTCGTAGATCGGCATCTTCTCCGGCGGCTGCGCGCCGAAATACAGCGTGTTGCCGCCTTCCTCGCCGCCGAACATCAGGTTCTTGATGCGGATGTTGGCGAAGGTGCCGCGCACCATCACGTCGTCGTTGCCGCGGCGGCTGCCATAGCTGTTGAAGTCGGCCGGTTGCACTCCGCGCGCGACCAGGAAGCGGCCTGCCGGCGAATCCTTCTTGATGTTCCCGGCCGGCGAAATGTGGTCGGTGGTGATCGAATCTCCGAACAGGCCCAGCACGCGCGCGCCGTGGATGTCGGCGATGCTGCCGGTGGCCATGGTCATGCCGTCGAAGTACGGCGGGTTCTTGATGTAGGTCGAAGTCCCGTCCCAGGCGTAGCGCTCGCCATCGGGCGAGGCGATGGTGTTCCAGCGCGTATCGCCCTTGAACACGTCGGCATAGTTCTGCGCGAACAGTTCCGGACCGACCGTCGCGGCGATGATGTCGCCGATGTCCTTGTTCGACGGCCAGATGTCGCGCAGGTACACCGGCTGGCCGGCGGCGTCGTTGCCGATCGGCTCGCGGGTCAGGTCGATGTTGACCGTGCCGGCGATGGCATAGGCCACCACCAGCGGCGGCGAGGCCAGGTAGTTGGCCTTAACTTCGGGATGCACGCGGCCCTCGAAGTTGCGGTTGCCCGACAGCACCGAGGCGACCACCAGCTCGTTCTCGGCGATGCCCTTCGACACTTCGTCCGGCAGCGGGCCGGAGTTGCCGATGCAGGTGGTGCAGCCGTAGCCGACCACGTAGAAGCCGAGCTTCTCTAGGTCGTCGAGCACGCCGGCCTTCTTCAGGTAGTCGGTGACCACGCGCGAGCCGGGGCCGAGCGAGGTTTTCACCCACGGTGCGGCCTTCAGCCCGCGCGCCACCGCATTGCGCGCCAGCAGGCCGGCGCCGAGCATCACCGCCGGGTTGGAAGTGTTGGTGCAGGACGTGATCGCGGCGATCACCACCGAGCCGTCGGACAGTTCGGCATCCTGTTCGTTGATGCGGATCCTGGAGATCGGGTTCGCTGCCAGATGCTCGGCCTGCGGCTGCGCGCCTCCTTCGCTCTTGAGCTCCTCGATGGCGCAGCCGACGCCCCTGGGCTTGCGGTTGGCGACCAGCGGGCCGAGGTTGTCGCGGAAGTTGGTGTGCACGTCCTCCAGCAGCACGCGGTCCTGCGGGCGCTTGGGGCCGGCCAGCGACGGCTTCACCGTGGCCATGTCCAGCTCCAGCACGCTGCTGTATTCGGCATGCGGCGAATCCGCGGTGTGCCACAGGCCCTGCGCCTTGGCGTAGGCCTCGACCAGGGCGATCTGCGCCTCGCTGCGGCCGGACAGGCGCAGGTAACTCAGCGCCTCGGCGTCGATCGGGAAGATGCCGCAGGTGGCGCCGTATTCCGGCGCCATGTTGCCGATGGTCGCGCGGTCGGCCAGCGGCAGGTGCTGCAGGCCGTCGCCGTAGAACTCGACGAACTTGCCGACCACGCCGTGCTTGCGCAGCATCTGGGTAACGGTTAGCACCAGGTCGGTGGCGGTGGCGCCTTCGGGCAACCTGCCGGTCAGCTTGAAGCCGACCACCTGCGGAATCAGCATCGACGAAGGCTGGCCGAGCATCGCCGCCTCGGCCTCGATGCCGCCCACGCCCCAGCCGAGCACGCCGATGCCGTTGATCATGGTGGTGTGCGAGTCGGTGCCGAATACGGTGTCGGGATAGGCGACGGTTTCGCCGTCCTTCTCAACGGCCATCACCACGCGGGCGAGGTTCTCCAGGTTGACCTGGTGGACGATGCCGGTGTTCGGCGGCACCACCTTGAAGTTGCCGAACGCCTTCTGGCCCCAGCGCAGGAAGGCGTAGCGTTCCTGGTTGCGCTCGAATTCGATCTTGCCGTTGAGGTCCAGCGCATCCGGCCGGCCGAACACGTCGACCTGCACCGAGTGGTCGATGACCAGTTCCGACGGGATCAGCGGATTGATCATCTCGGCGTCGCCGCCCAGCCCGACCACCGCGTCGCGCATCGCCGCCAGGTCGACCACGCAGGGCACGCCGGTGAAGTCCTGCAGCACCACGCGCGCGGGCATGAAGGCGATTTCGGTGTCCGGCTCCTTCTTGGCGTCCCATCTGGCAACCGCCTCGATGTGTTCCGGACCGACGGTCTGGCCGCCGTCCTCGTTGCGGAGCAGGTTCTCCAGCAGGATCTTCATCGAGTAGGGCAGGCGGGAGATGTCGAATTTCCGGCCCAGCTTGGGCAGGCTGAAGTAGGCATAGGCCTTGCCGTCGACTTCCAGTCGGCTGCGGGTGGCGAAGGAATCGTGCATCGGAAGCTCCTTGGCTGGGGGAAGGCGGTTTCATTATCCGCCAGTGTCCGTGACATGCGTCTGCGACCTTGGTGGAGGCGTGGCCATTGTCCCGCCAGATCGCGCGGCTGGATTGAGTATGCCTGGAAAAGTATGTATTATTTTCGCATACCGAAAAGGGCATGCCGAAATGGAAGCGACCGTCGCCGAACGTGGCCAGATCACCCTGCCCAAGGCCGTGCGCGATGCGCTGGGCCTGACCAAGGGCAGCGTGCTGAAAGTCGAGCTGGATGGCAGCCGCATCGTCCTGCGCAAGAATGTCGACGACGCCATTTCCCGCGTGCGCGGCAAGTTCGCTCTCGACGCGGTCGAAGCCGGCAAGGGCAAATGATCGCGGTCGATGCCCCCGTACTGGTCGAGCTGCTGACCGACGGCCCGCGCGCCGATGCGGTGGAAGCCTGCCTGCGCCAGTGCCTGGGAAGCGGGCGTGTGGTGTTGTGCGATGCGACCCTGGCCGAGCTGTGTTCCGCCCTGCGCAATGGCGCCGACGCGCTGGCAGCGCTCGAGGAGATGGGCGTGCATTTCAGCGCCGTCGAAGCCAAGTCGGCATTGCGCGCCGGCGAGATGCAGCGCCGGCA
>DASRYD010000021.1:0-7343 GCA_035653955.1 Pseudoxanthomonas sp. | reverse complement strand
GCCGGCGGCAGGGCCACGGTCAGCGTGCGGGTCTGTGGCGGATAGCAGATGCCGGCGTCGGCGCAGCCCTGGTATTTGACCTTCAGCGTCACCGTGTCGGCGCTGGCGGTACCGGTGAGCGCGCCGAGCAGCTCGCCGCGGTAGGTTTCGACCTTGCCGAAGAATTCGTCCTCGTGCGGCGTGCCCGGCGGCAGTTGCAGCGGGCCGCTGGTGAAGCCGGTCGCGGTGGCGCTGGTGCGGTGGCGGTACAGGTAGTAGCCGTCGTGGATCTTCCAGCGCAGCTCGATGCGGTCGCGGCTCGGCGCGCTGGCGCTCAGCACGTAAGCCTGGTCGACCGGCAGCAGGTCGTTTTCGTCGACCGCGGCAGCGGGGAAGGCGAGGGCAAGGGCCAGCAGGGCCATCAGGGAACGCAACCAGCTCATTCGTTTCGCTCGTCGGGGCGGGTCTCGGTGGCGACCCAGTCCAGGTAGGCCGGCAGGCCGCCGGCGGCTTCGACCACAATCAGCTCCGGCAGTTCGTATGGATGCAGCTGCGGCAGACGCTGCCGCAGCGCGGGCAGGCGCTCGGCCGTGGTCTTGATCAGCAAGAGGACTTCATCGGCCTGTTCGATTCGTCCCTGCCAGCGATAGGTGGAGGCAACCCCGGGTAGCCGGTTGACGCAGGCCGCCAGCCGTTCCTCGACCAGCGCGGTGGCGATGCGGGCGGCGCTGCCGGAGTCCGGACAGGTGCAGAAGGCGATGACGACAGGCATCGGCGGATTATCGCAGACCGCCTTTGCCGGATCGGCGCGCGGAAAGCCGCGGGCGCCCGCTCAGGGAGCCGGGCGGCGGCTCCGTCCGGTACGTTGCGTGGCTAGGGCTTCCATCACTTCCAGCATCGCCACCCGCGCGCGCAGCGGCGCTTCGCGGAAGGCCAGCACCAGGCGGAATTCGGTGGGGTCTTCCACCAGGATGGCTTCGGCCGTGGCGATGGAATCCAGCGCGGTTTCCTTCAGCAAGGTCATGCTGCCGCGGCCGGTGGCCAGCCATTCGAACTGGCTGGAAGTGGCCATGGCCACTTCGCGCAGATGGGCCACGCTGGGACTCTTGCCGTTGGGAGCCTCCCAGTGGCTGACCGCGCTGCGCTGCACGCCGACCATCTTCGCCAACTGGTTTTGCGACAGGCCGGCCGAGCGGCGGGCCAGGCGGATGCGTTCCTGTGGGGTCATCGGCGTTCTCCGGGCTTCATCGACTGCGCACCGCGAATCGTATGGCGGTGTGTATTTGGCTACCAATAATAACCAGGTGAGCAATAATAGACGCAGGATGTTCGTTTTTGGTATCCAAAGTTTTTGAAAGGTTAATAAAAACAATGGCGTACTAATGTTATCGGTACTGGAATTGGCTGCTTTTTGAGCTTCCTGTTGCAGAATTCGGCTTCCCAGACTTCGTTCCCGACGCTATTTCTATGCACGCCGGCAAGGACGCTGGCAGACAGGATGTCGGCGGCGGGAGTGGCGCAGGTTTGGATTCACCGCAAACGGATGTCCCCCAGTTCCCTCGGAGCGCACATGACTCGTCATGTGCGCTCTTTAGTTTGCGGCCCGCAACCCGCGTCGGCCGCCGCCATTCGCCGTTCGATAGGCAAGACCATCGGCGGGTGCCGTCTTCGGCTGGCGCGCGATTGCGGCCGCCCCTTGAAAGCCGGTCCCGACACCCCATTTCCATCGCACGCCGGGCTCGCCCGGTTTCTTCGTCCGCGATTCTGGCACTCGGCTTGTCCGACTGCTAAAATCGCCGGGTTTTTCCCCACCAATCAACCATTTGCAGAGGTTGCCATGTCCAACATCAAGCCGCTGTACGACCGCGTGGTCATCAAGCGCATGGAAGAAGAGAAGTTGTCCGCGGGCGGGATCGTGATCCCGGATTCGGCCACCGAGAAGCCGATCAAGGGCGAAGTCGTCGCCGTCGGCGCGGGCAAGGTGCTCGATAACGGCCAGCTGCGCGCGCCGCAGGTCAAGGCCGGCGACAAGGTCCTGTTCGGCAAGTACAGCGGCACCGAGGTGAAGCTGGACGGCCAGGAATTGCTGGTGGTCAAGGAAGACGACATCTTCGCGATCCTCTGATCGCGCGTCGTCTCCCGCATTTTTCCTTCATTGAATCTTTTTTGAGGTAATCGCAATGGCTGCCAAAGACATCCGTTTCGGCGAAGACGCCCGTTCGCGCATGGTGCGCGGCGTCAACGTGCTCGCCAACGCCGTGAAGGCGACCCTCGGCCCGAAGGGCCGCAACGTCGTGCTCGAGAAGAGCTACGGCGCCCCGACCATCACCAAGGACGGCGTCAGCGTCGCCAAGGAAATCGAACTGGCCGACAAGTTCGAGAACATGGGCGCCCAGATGGTCAAGGAAGTCGCTTCCAGGACCAGCGACAACGCCGGCGACGGCACCACCACCGCCACCGTGCTGGCCCAGGCGTTCATCCGCGAAGGCATGAAGGCCGTGGCCGCGGGCATGAACCCGATGGACCTGAAGCGCGGCATCGACAAGGCCGTCGTGGCCGCCACCGCCGAACTGAAGAAGCTGTCCAAGCCCACCGCCGACGACAAGGCCATCGCCCAGGTCGGCACCATCTCGGCCAACAGCGACGAGTCGATCGGCAACATCATCGCCGACGCGATGAAGAAGGTCGGCAAGGAAGGCGTGATCACCGTTGAAGAAGGTTCGGGCCTCGAGAACGAACTCGACGTCGTCGAAGGCATGCAGTTCGACCGCGGCTACCTGTCGCCGTACTTCATCAACAACCAGCAGTCGCAGAGCGCCGACCTGGACGATCCGTTCATCCTGCTGCACGACAAGAAGATCTCCAACGTGCGCGACCTGCTGCCCGTCCTCGAGGGCGTGGCCAAGGCCGGCAAGCCGCTGTTGATCGTCGCCGAGGAAGTCGAAGGCGAAGCGCTGGCGACCCTGGTGGTCAACACCATCCGCGGCATCGTCAAGGTCGTGGCGGTGAAGGCCCCGGGCTTCGGCGACCGCCGCAAGGCGATGCTGGAAGACATGGCCGTGCTGACCGGCGGCACCGTGATCTCGGAAGAAGTCGGCCTGTCGCTGGAGAAGGCCACGCTGAAGGATCTCGGCCGCGCCAAGAAGGTGCAGGTGTCGAAGGAAAACACCACGATCATCGACGGCGCCGGCGACACCAGTGCGATCGAATCGCGCATCAAGCAGATCAAGGCGCAGATCGAAGAGACCTCTTCGGACTACGATCGCGAGAAGCTGCAGGAACGCGTGGCCAAGCTGGCCGGCGGCGTGGCGGTGATCAAGGTCGGCGCGGCGACCGAAGTCGAGATGAAGGAAAAGAAGGCGCGCGTCGAAGACGCCCTGCACGCCACGCGTGCGGCGGTGGAAGAAGGCGTGGTGCCGGGCGGCGGCGTCGCCCTGATCCGTGCCAAGGCGGCCATCGAAGGCCTGAAGGGCATCAACGAAGACCAGAACCACGGCATCCAGATCGCCCTGCGCGCGATGGAAGCCCCGTTGCGCGAGATCGTCGCCAACGCCGGCGAAGAGCCGTCGGTGGTGGTCAACCAGGTCAAGGCCGGTTCGGGCAACTTCGGCTACAACGCCGCCAACGGCGAGTTCGGCGACATGGTCGAGTTCGGCATCCTCGATCCGACCAAGGTCACCCGCACCGCGCTGCAGAACGCCGCTTCGATCGCGGGCCTGATGATCACCACCGAAGCGATGGTGGCCGAGGCCCCGAAGAAGGAAGAACCGGCGATGCCGCCGGGCGGCATGGGCGGCATGGGTGGCATGGATTTCTGATCCGGCGCCCTCCGCCAAGCCTGACCACGAAGCCCGGCCTTGTGCCGGGCTTCGTGTTTCTGCCTGAAGCCGACGTCCAGGTCGCCCAATGCCTGGACGGGCCGTGCGCGTCCCGGTGCGTGCGCTTCATCGAACGAGCTATGCTGGCGCCATGAGCCGCCGCCCTCCCGTACTGCCGACACCCTTGTCCTTTTCGCGCCGACAGGCGCTGGCGATGCTGTCTTCGTCCATCGCACTCGCCGCATGCGGCGGCGGGGGCGGAGGCAAGTCGGATCCCGTTCCGTCACCGCCCCCGCCGCCGCCTCCACCGCCGCCTCCACCGCCGCCGCCAGTGACGGGCCCGGCATGGTTCGGTTATGGGCGCGATGCGCAGCACACGGCGGCGAGCGCGATCGCCACGCAGGACCTGGGGCGCATCGCGTGGACGGCCAAGGTCGACCTCGACCCGCAATACACATCGGCCGGCGCGCTGCTCACCCATTACGGCTCGCCGGTGGTGACGACCCACAACACCGTGGTCATCCCGGTGAAGAAGACGGCTACCGGCGGCTATCGCGTCGAAGGCCGCAACGGCGCGAACGGCACGCTCATCTGGTCGGCGGACACGGACTACGTGACGCCGCCGCACAACTGGCTGCCGCCCTACAGCCCGCTGCTCACCCCGCAAGGCCGTCTCTATGTGCCGGGCGCTGGCGGCAAGTTGCTGGTGCGCAACGACGGGGACGCGCCCAATGGCACGTTCGCGCCGCAAGTGTTCTACGGCACTGCCCAATACAACGCCAATCCCGCCGCGTTCGACGGCAGTGTGTTCATCAACACGCCGCTCACCGCGGACGCGCAGGGCAATGTCTTTTTCGGCTTCCAGGTGACGGGAGCGAATCCCGCCGGGCTGGTAGGCGGCGTCGCCCGGGTCGCGCCGGACGGCACTGGCATCTGGGTCGGCGTCGCCATGGCGGCGGGCGATCCCACGATCGTCAAACCGGTACTCAATTGCGCGCCAGCGCTCTCGATCGACGGCGCCACCGTCTATATCGCGGCGAATCGCGGCGCGACGAGCGCGACCCAGACCGGCGTCCTGCTCGCGCTCGACAGCACGACGCTCGCGACCCGCGCCAGCGTCGCCCTGATCGATCCGAATCTCGGTGTTCCGGCGCGCCTCAGCGACGACGGCACGGCGACGCCAGTGGTCGGCCCGGATGGCCGGGTGTTCTACGGTGTGCTGGAAAGGACGTTCGGGACGCACAACGCCCGCGGTTGGCTGCTGCAGTTCGATGCCTCGCTCAATCCGGCGGGCGTGCCGGGCAGCTTCGGGTGGGACGTGTCGCCGAGCGTGATCCCGGCGTCGATGGTGCCGTCCTACACCGGCACCTCTACCTATCTGCTCGCGCAGAAATACAACAATTACGCTGGCGTCGGCACGGGCACCGGGCTGAACCAGCTGGCCATCCTCGATCCGGGTTCAAGCCAGGCCGATACGATCCTGCCGTCCATGCAAGTGATGCGCGAGGTGCTGACCATCCTCGGGCCGACGCTGGACGTCGGCTCGGCCACGGCGCGGCGCGAATGGTGCATCAACACCATGGCTGCGGACCCGATGCGAAAGTCGATCCTCGCCAATAACGAGGACGGTATCCTGTATCGCTGGGATCTCACCACCAATACGTTCTCGCAGAGCGTGCGGCTCAACGCCGGGCTTGGCCAGGCCTATACGCCGACATGGGTCGGCGCCGACGGCGGGGTCTACGCGATCAGCAACGCGACCCTCTACGCGATCCGGGCCAGCTAGCGCCGGAACGGATCGTCGAAGCGCGGGTCCATGGTGAGCACGGGGTCGTTCAGCGTCATCAGGAAAGCGACGAGCGCTGCGCGGTCGGCCGCGCCCAGGTTCAGACGCAGCGGTCCGCGCCTGTGGCGCAGACGAGGATCGAGCGCCGGGCCGTCGCGTACGCCGGTCGCGTAGAAATCGACCACCTCGGCCAGGGTCGCGAAGCGGCCGTCGTGCATGTAGGGCCCGGTCAGGCCAACGCTGCGCAGCGACGGCGCCTTGAACAGGCGCGTCTCCCCTTCATCCAGGCCATTGCTGCGCGCGCCCGCCGCTAAGGCGAAGGTCGGCGGCAGGTGGCAAGAAGCGCAGCCTGCGCCGCCCTTGCCCACGTCGGCCATGAACAGGTGGCGGCCGCGATTCTCCTCCGGCGTGAAATTCGGCAGATCGACGTCCAGTGCCCGGTTCGGCGCTGTGGCGGAGAAGACCCGCGCATAGCCGGTGTCCCAGCGACTGGCGTGCGAGACCATCGCGCGCACGAATTGGGCGAGCGCCTGCTGGATGCGCGCCTCGGTGATCGTCGCGCTGCCGAACGCCCAGGCGAACAGGTCCGGGTAATAGGCCGTCGCCGCCATCTTGCGGATCAGGGCTTCGATGCCGCCCGCGGGTCCGCCCCAGCCCATCTCGACCAGACTGTGGAGCGGCTGGCTCGCCTGCACCTCCGCATTGGCGGCGCGCCGGTCCCAGAAGGCGGTGCCCGGTTGCCAGTAGCGCAGGTTGCCGAGCCGCATGGCGTGGAAATCGGTAGTGCCGGCGGTGCTGATCCCGTTGCTGAATCGCATCGGATCGGTGAAGCCGAACCGTTGCTGATGGCAGGAGGCGCAGGAGGCCCGGTTGTTGGTGCTCAGACGCAGGTCGTGGAACAGCACCCGCCCGAGCGTCGCCACCCGATCATCGATGGGGTTGGAAGCCGGACTGTTGTCCAGCGCGGCCACCGTCTCGTCGAAATAAGCGGGAAGCGACGGTGCGGCGTAATTGGCGACATGCGCGAAATCGATGCGGGTGGCCGCCGTGACGCCCGCCGGCGTGGATGGCTGGGCGCTTTCGCGACCGCACGCCGCCAGCGCCAGGATCGCAGCGGCCAGGATTAGCCCTCTCATGCCCCGCAAATCCGGTCCCTCCCTTTGGTCCGCAATTCATCCTAGCTCGGTTTGCCGCGGGAGCGACGGCTTGCTTTCCCGCCGAAAAGCCGGATCGGAGCGAAACTTTCTTGGGCTGCGCCAGATCGTGATCCATGCCGGCGACAAGCCGTCCGTCGTCATGGTGCAAATCGGCATCCGCGACCCGGCCAGGCTCGCCCGCACCGCGCTGGGGAACGCTGCTTCGATCGCGGGTCCGATGATCGCCACGGAAGCGAAGTGGCTGGCGATGCGATCGGGGGCCATTCAGCTTCGCGGCTCGCCCTGAACTCCCCGGTACTGTTTTGCACTGCAGCGTGCAAGATTGTGTGCGGCTGAGCACGATGCGCTCGCTACCCGACGTGGGGGAGGGAGCAGAGCCCGCAACTGGCCTCGCCATTGCGGGCTTTTTTATGCCCGCGATTTGCCGGGCAATCCGCGGCCGGCTGGTCTGTCGGAGCGGCATGTCAGAATCCGCGCGTGGATCCCGCTGCCTCCCCCGAACTCGACGCCCTGCGCGCCCGCGCCTTGGCGCGCCTGTCCGAACTGCCCGACGATCCGGTGCTGCGCGAGCGCCTCGGCGCATTGGCCGTGGCCAGCGACTTC
>DASRYD010000020.1:0-1818 GCA_035653955.1 Pseudoxanthomonas sp. | reverse complement strand
GCGGCTCCGCCGGGCCGGATCGCCATCGGCGCGCTGGAGCAGCGGTAGGAGACGCCGCCGCCGAAGCGGGCTCCGGGGTTTCCGCCGGAGCACCGCCGTCCCGGCTTTTGCTGTCCTGTCGGCGCCCATGCCTGCGTTGTTATGGGAACGAGATCAAGCGGAACTGGCCGAGGCGTATCGAAGGCCATGACCAGAGCGGGCGCAAGCGGCGCCGGAGCCAGGGGAGTCCAGTCGTGGGGACGGTATGGAACCAGCATTGATGACGATCCGATGCGGCCACGGGCGTGCCTCGCTGAGGCGACGCGCGCGGTTGGGTAGCGAATCGAGGACGGCGCGATGAAGTCCAGCCCTGCCCGCCGGAAGGCCAATGCTGCGCGGATCCTCTGGCTGATCGAGATGGTGGTTATCGTCGCCGCGGTGATGATCGCCGGCTGGCTGCGTTTCCACGCCGATCACGAGTACGGACAGGTATTCGCCGAACAGGCGCCGCTCCGCGCCTTGCTGGTGGCCTTGTTCGTCACCGGCGCGATGACGGCTTTCGGCCTGTACCAGCCGCACCTGCGCCATTCGCGCATGGACTTCGCGTTGCGCATCGCCCTGTCTTTCGCCTTCGGCGGCATCGCGCTGGCCGTCCTCTACTATCTGTTCCCGTTGGCCTACATCGGCCGCGGCGTGCTGGTCATGTCGCTGGCCGCCAGCGCGGTCGGGGTGCTGCTGGTCAGGCTGGGCTGGGCGCGCGTATTCCATTCGGGCGTGCTGAAGCGCCGCGTGCTGGTTTTCGGCGCCGGCGTCAACGCCGACCTGATCAATTCGCGGATGCGCCGCAAATCGGACCGGCGCTCGTTCGCGGTGGTCGGGTTCGTGCCGGTGCAAGGGCAGGCGCTGCGGGTATCCGAAGACCTGCTGGTGCATCCCGGCGAGGCGGGCCTGGCGGAGCTGGTCGAACGCCTCGGCATCGACGAGTTGGTGATCGCGCCGGACGAGCGCCGCGGCGGATTGCCGATGGAAGAGATGCTGCAATGCGCCCAGGCGGGCGTCGCGGTCACCGACGTGTCCAGTTTTTTCGAGCGCGAAGCCGGCATGGTCCAGCTCAACGTGGTCGATCCGTCGTGGCTGGTGTTTTCCGGCGGCTTCGACCATTCGGCGCCGCGCCGGTTGAGCAAGCGCTTCTTCGACCTCGTCGCGGCCGGCTCGCTGCTGCTGTTGTCCTGGCCGCTGATGCTGCTGACCGCCCTGGCGATCTGGCTGGAATCGGGCGGCCCCGTCCTGTACCGGCAGGTGCGCGTCGGCGAGCGCGGCAGCCACTTCACCCTGACCAAGTTCCGCAGCATGCGCGTCGATGCGGAGAAGGGCGGCGTGGCGGTATGGGCCAGCCGCAACGACGACCGCACCACGCGGGTGGGCAAGTTCATCCGCAAGACCCGCCTGGACGAGCTGCCGCAGCTGTTCGCGGTGCTGCGCGGCGACATGAGCTTCGTCGGCCCGCGGCCGGAACGGCCGCAATTCGTCGACATGCTCAACGGCGAGGTCCGCTATTACGGCGTCCGCCATTGCATGAAGCCCGGACTGACCGGTTGGGCCCAGTTGCGCTATCCGTACGGCGCGTCGGTGCGCGATGCGGAGGAGAAACTGAAGTTCGACCTGTTCTACGTGAAGAACCACGGCCTGGTGTTCGACGTGATGATCCTGCTGCAGACCGTCGAAGTGGTGATGTTCGGCCGCGGCGCGCGCTGAAGCGAGGCGCCGTGCCTTCAATGCGGAAGCAATCCGCGCACGGCGCGGCGCGCAGCGAACGGCAGCAGCCGCAGCAGCTCGCGG
>DASRYD010000019.1:0-2913 GCA_035653955.1 Pseudoxanthomonas sp. | reverse complement strand
CGAAGCCGCCGGGCAGGGCGATGAAGCCGTCGGACAGCTCGAACATCCGCGCCTTGCGGGTGTGCATGGAATCGACGATTTCCAGCCGCGTGACGCCCTTGTGCGCGACTTCCCAGTCGACCAGCTGCTGCGGGATCACGCCGATCACTTCGCCGCCGTGTTCCAGCACGGCATCGGCGACGATGCCCATCAGGCCGACGTTGCCGCCGCCATAGACCAGTGCGAGCTTTTCCGCTGCGAGGCGCGCGCCGAGTTCCTTCGCTTCCGCGGCATAGGCCGGGTCGCCACCGGCATTGGAACCGCAGTAGACGCAGATGCTTTTCATCGGGGACTCCGTTGCTGTGCCCTTAAACGCGAAAGGCTCCGCGAACGCGGAGCCCTTCGTGCACGGGACGTTCGATCAGTTCGCCTTGTGGATGGCGCGCTTGTCCACCGCCATCGCCGCGTCGTGGATGGCTTCGGACAGGCTGGGGTGCGCATGGCAAATGCGCGCCAGGTCGTCCGCGCTGCCATGGAATTCCATGGTCAGCACGCCTTCGTGGACCAGTTCGGACACGTTCGGGCCGATCAGGTGCAAACCGAGCACGCGGTCGGTTTCCGCATCGGCGATCACCTTGGCGAAGCCCGTCGGTTCGGCCATCGCCACTGCGCGGCCCACCGCCGCGAACGGGAAGCTGCCGGTCTTGTACGCCACGCCTTCTGCCTTCAGCTGCTGCTCGGTCTTGCCGACCCAGGCGATTTCCGGCGAGGTGTAGATGACGTAGGGAATGGTGTCGAAGTTGACGTGGCCGGGCAGGCCGGCGATCAGTTCGGCCACCGCGATGCCTTCCTCGAAGCCCTTGTGCGCCAGCATCGGCCCGCGCACGCAGTCGCCGATGGCCCACACGCCGTCGACGCCGGTGTGGCAGTGCGCGTCCACTTCGATCATGCCGCGCGGGTCGAGCTTGACGCCGGTGCCCTCGGCCAGCAGGCCCTTGGTCGCGGCGCGGCGGCCCACGGCCACCAGCAGCTTGTCGACGGTCAGGGTCTGTTCGCCGGAAGCGTCGGCGTAGGTGACGACGACTTCCTTCTTCTTGCCCTTGCCGGCGAGCTCGGTCTTGGACACCTTGGCGCCGAGGCGGATGTCCAGGCCCTGCTTCTTGAATTCGCGCGCGGCCAGCTTGGAGACTTCGGCGTCGGCGGCGGGCAGGAAGTCGGGCAGGGCTTCCAGGATGGTCACTTCGGCGCCGAGGCGCTTCCACACGCTGCCCAGTTCCAGTCCGATCACTCCGGCGCCGATCACCGCGAGGCGCTTCGGTACTTCGGTGAAGTCCAGCGCGCCGATGTTGTCGACGATGTATTCGTTGTCGAACTTGGCGAACGGCAGCTCGATCGAATCCGAGCCGGCGGCGAGGACCACGTTGGTGCCCTTCAACTCGACTTCACTGCCGTCGTGCTGCTTGACCTTGACGACGTTGCCGGGCTGCAGTTGCGCGAAGCCGTAGTACGCGGTGATCTTGTTGGCCTTGAACAGCTGGGCGATGCCGCCGGTGAACTGCTTCACGATGGCGTCCTTGCGACCGATCATCTTGGCCACGTCGATCTTCGCGTCCTTGAAGCTGATGCCGTGCTGATCGAACGAATGCGTCAGGTTGTGGTACTGGTGCGAGGAATCCAGCAACGCCTTCGACGGGATGCAGCCGACGCGCAGGCAGGTGCCGCCCAGCGCGGGCTTGCCGTCCTTGCCCAGCGCGGCGTCGATACAGGCGGTCTTCATGCCCAGCTGCGCGGCGCGGATCGCGGCGTGATAGCCGGCGGGACCGGCACCGATGACGACGACGTCGAATTGTTCTGCCATTTCAGTGTCCTTTGCCTTTCCCTTCTCCCGTCGGGAGAAGGTGGCGCGAAGCGCCGGATGAGGGTTCGGCGAAGCGGAGGATGTTCGGGCCGATGGTTGCAGCCGGGGTTCGGAGGGCGTTGCTTCGGCGTACCCTCACCCCAACCCCTCTCCCCGTGGGAGAGGGGCTCGAAGCGCGATCACAGGTCGAACAGCATCCGGCTCGGGTTCTCGAGCTGGTTCTTGATGTCGACCAGGAACAGTACCGCGTCCTTGCCGTCGATGATGCGGTGGTCGTAGGACAGCGCGATGTACATCATCGGCGCAACCACGACCTGGCCGTTCTCGGCGATCGGCCGTTCCTTGATGGTGTGCATGCCGAGGATGGCGCTCTGCGGCGGGTTGACGATCGGCGTGGACATCAGCGAGCCGAAGGTGCCGCCGTTGGTGATGGTGAAGGTGCCGCCCTGCAGGTCTTCCAGCGCCAGCTTGCCGTCGCGCGCCTTGGTCGCGTAGTCGCCGATGCCCTTTTCGATGTCGGCGAAGGACATGCGTTCGACGCTGCGCAGCACCGGAGTGACCAGGCCCTTGTCGGTGGACACGGCGATGCTGATGTCGGCATAGCCGTGGTAGATGATGTCGTCGCCGTCGACCGAGGCGTTGACGATCGGGTACTTCTTCAGGGCGTTGGCCGCGGCCTTGGCGAAGAAGCTCATGAAGCCGAGCTTGACGCCGTGGGTCTTCTGGAACTCCTCGCCGATCTCCTTGCGCGCGGCGGCGACCTTGGCCAGGTTGACCTCGTTGAACGAGGTCAGCATGGCGATGGATTCCTTCGACTGCATCAGGCGTTCGGCGATGCGCTTGCGGATGCGGGTCATCGGCACGCGCTCTTCCGGACGCGCGCCGCCGGACACGCCGGCGGTCTTGCCGCTGGCGTAGTTGACCAGGTCTTCCTTGGTCACCGCGCCGCGGCGGCCGGTGCCTTCGACGGGATGCAGCCGACGCGCAGGCAGGTGCCGCCCAGCGCGGGCTTGCCGTCCTTGCCCAGCGCGGCGTCGATACAGGCGGTCTTCATGCCCAGCTGCGCGGCGCGGATC
>DASRYD010000018.1:0-1523 GCA_035653955.1 Pseudoxanthomonas sp. | reverse complement strand
GGTCGCGTGTGCTTCCCGCGCCCGGAACTGTGCACCGACAACGGCGCGATGATCGCCTACGCCGGCGCGCTGCGTCTACAGGCGGGGCAGCACGAGCCCGCCGAGGTCAAGGTCGTCGCGCGCTGGGACATGGCGACGCTGCCGGAAGTGGCGGCGGGCTGACTCCCGGCAAAAGCCGCTAAGCTTCCGCGTTCACGCACTCCGGCCACGCAAATGGACATCGTTTTCATCGAAGATCTTCGCATCGACACGGTCATCGGCATCTACGACTGGGAACGCAAGATCCGCCAGACGGTGGCGCTTGACGTCGAGATGGCCTTCGACAACCGCGTGCCCGCGGCCAGCGACGACATCGCCAAGACCCTCGACTACAAGGCGGTATCGAAGCGCCTGATCGCCTATGTGCAGGCGGCCGAGTTCGGCCTGGTGGAAACGCTGGCGGAAAACTGCGCGCGGATCATCCGCGAGGAATTCGGCGTGGCCTGGGTGCGCCTGAAGCTGGCCAAGCCCGGCGCGGTGACCGGCGCGAAGTCGGTCGGCGTGGTCATCGAGCGCGGCACGCGCGACTGACGCCGTGGGCACCGCCTATCTCAGCCTCGGCAGCAACATCGAGCCCGAAAAGCACCTGCGCGCGGCCGTCGCCGAACTGCGCGGACGCTTCGGCGACGTACTGCTGTCGCCGTTCTACCGCACGCCGGCGGTCGGTTTCGACGGCGCGGACTTCCTCAACGCCGCCGCGCGCATCGAAACGGATCTGACTCCGGAACAGCTGGATGCCTGGCTGCACGCGCTGGAAGACCGCCATGCGCGCGACCGCAGCGGACCGCGTTTCTCCAGCCGCACGCTCGACGTCGACCTGTTGCTGTACGACGACCGCGTCCTGCACGGCGCCGGTCATCTCGAATTGCCGCGCCCGGAATTGGCGAAGCAGGCTTTCGTATTGAAGCCGATGGCCGATATCGCCGCGGAAGTGGCGCATCCGACGCTGGGCAAGCCGCTTGGCGAGTTGTGGGCGGAGATGCGTGCGGGTGGCGACCCGTGCGTCGAAATCGCACCCTTGTAGGAGCGCCCTTCAGGGCGCGACCGGGGAACGACGTTGCGCTGGCGATTCGTGGAGTCTGGAAAACTACAGTCGCGCCCTGAAGGGCGCTTCTACAAAAGTCCGCGCCCGCCATCGACGCGGATCACCTGACCGGTGGTATAGCTCGCACCATTCAGCAACCACGCGACCGCATCGGCGATTTCTTCCGCGCTGCCGGTGCGCGCCAGCGGTGTGCGCGCGACGATGGCCTGTTGGCGTTGCGCGTCGTCGTCGCCTTCGGGCCACAGGATCGCGCCCGGCGCGACGGCGTTCACCCGTACCTCGGGCGCGAGTTCGACGGCCAGCGACTTCGTCATCATCGCCAGCGATGCCTTGGCCATGCAGTAGACCGAATGCCGCGGCAGCGGACGCTCGGCATAGAGGTCGACGAGATTGACGATCGCACCGCGCGCGGCGCGCAGGTGCGGCGCCGCGGCCTGCG
>DASRYD010000017.1:0-1581 GCA_035653955.1 Pseudoxanthomonas sp. | reverse complement strand
GGCTCGACCTCGGCGCGATCGAAGGCGCGCGCGAGGACGCCTGGCCGCAGCCGCGCGATGCGGACGAGATGCATGAGGCATTGGTGCAACTCGGCGCGGCGACCTTCGGCGAAGCGGAAGCTTCGGGCTGGAACGGGTGGCTGGAACGGCTGGCGAAAGAGCGGCGCACGACGCTGTTGGTTCCCTTTCCCTCGCGGAGAGGGGAGCGCGAAGCGCGGGATGTGGGACCGCCATCGCCGCGTGCCCTTGCTCCAAGCCGCCTCCCGATGGGAGAGGGGTTATGGGTCACGGCCGAACGCCTGCCGCAATTGCTGGCACTGCATCCGCAAGCGGCGTGCGAACCCTGCCTCGAAGTTCCGGCCGATTACGCGCGCGACTGGGCGCGTGAGGATGCGATGCGCGAACTCGTTCGCGCGCGGCTGGGGGGAATGGCCGTGACCACGGCTGCCGCCATCGCCGATGCATTGGCGGTACAACGCAGCGATGTCGATTACGCCTTGCTGGCGCTGGAGCAGGAAGGCTATGTGATGCGCGGTCGCTTCATGCCGGGCGCGAGCGACGACGAATGGTGCGAACGCCACCTGCTGGCTCGCATACATCGCAACACGCTGGGCCGCCTGCGCCGCGAGATCGAACCGGTCGAGGTGCGCGATTACGTGCGTTTCCTCTGCGACTGGCAGCGCGTTTCGCCGGCCACGCGCGTGCGGGGGCCGGAAGCGCTGGCCGGCGTGCTGGCGCAACTGGAAGGTTTCGAAGCCGCGGCCGGAGCCTGGGAATCCGAATTGTTGCCGGCGCGGGTCAAGGATTATTCCATCGCCTGGCTGGACGACCTGTGCACTACCGGGCGCATCGCCTGGACGCGGCTGCGCATGGGTGGCGAATCGCTGGTGCGCGCCGCGCCCATTGTGCTGGTGCCGCGTCGCGAGTTGCCGTTATGGGCGCGGCTGGCCGCGAACCAGCAACCGTCCGATGAATCGCCGTTGTCTTCGCGTGCGCAAAAGGTCGCCGAGTGCCTGCGGGGACACGGCGCGCTGTTCTTCGATGAGCTGGCTGGTGCCGCGCACCTGCTCGAAACCGAACTGGAGGATGCGCTCGCGGAACTGGTCGCGCGCGGCCGCGCTAGCTGCGACAGTTTCTCCGGTCTGCGCGCCTTGTTGCTGCCTGCAGCGAAGAAGCAGGCGAATTTCGGCCGGCGCGGACGCCGCGCATCGCTGATGGGCATCGCCGATGCGGGGCGCTGGGGCCTGACCCCCAAGCCGGCCGAACCCGGTGGCGATTCCGCATCCATCGTGCCGGCGTCGATCGAACACGTCGCCCGCGTCCTGCTGCGCCGCTACGGCGTGGTCTGCTGGCGGTTGCTGGAACGCGAGGCGCAATGGCTGCCGCCGTGGCGCGAATTGCTGCGCGAATACCAGCGGCTGGAAGCGCGTGGCGAAATCCGCGGCGGCCGCTTCATTTCCGGGGTGGTCGGCCAGCAGTTCGCCTTGCCGGAAGCGGTAGCGGCATTGCGTGGCGTGCGCAAGCGCGCGTACGACGGCGCGATGATCGCGGTCTCCGCCGCCGACCCATTGAACCTGCTTG
>DASRYD010000016.1:0-6495 GCA_035653955.1 Pseudoxanthomonas sp. | reverse complement strand
GGCACGTGGGCCACGCCGACCGCGCGCGCCGGGGTGATCTTGCTCGGCGCCGAGCCGCCGCGGAACACCAGCGCGGTGACGTAGACGTCGTGGCGTTCCCAATCCTTGGTCACCGGGATTTCGAAGGTGCTGCCCGGCTTCGCGTCGATGTCCTGCACGTACAGCATGCGGTCGCTTTCGACCATCAGCAGGCCCTTGCCCGGGTGCGGCGGGGTCACCGTCACCTTCAGCGTGTCGCCGGCCTTGTAGCCGGTCTTGTCCAGCGCCAGTTTGACCTTGTCGGGACGCGCGTCGAGGCCGCGGTTCTCGTCGTCCCAGCTCCAGCCTGCGTTGAACGGATAGCGCGTGGTCAGGCCGGTGGCCGGATCGAACACCTCGAGGCGATAGCCGCCCCACTCGACCGGATAATCGATCTTGGCGACGGTCGCGCCGACATCGACGGTTTTCGTTTCGAGGTTTTCGAAGCGCTGGGTGTAGTCGTAGTCCCAGCCGCCGTCCTCGTCGTAGTTCCAGTGATAGTCGCGGTGTTCGCGCACCAGGGTAACCTTCAGGCCCTTCGCTGGTTGCGGGTTGCCGGAGGCATCGACGCGGGCGATTTCGAAGCGCGCGTTGCTGTCCGCGTCGGCGCCGTCCTTGTCGTCGAACAGCGGGCGCACGCCGACCAGCGCGGCGGCCGGCCACATCACCTTCCTCAAGGTGCGGTTGACCGTGCGGCCGCCGGTTTCGTAAACGCTGCCGGAAACGATTGCGGAAATCGGCGTGACCGGCTTGGCTTCGGCCGGCAGCGCAACGGCTTCCTGGTAAACCCCGTCGTCGTTGAAGGTCGCATCGACGATGTCCTTGGCTTCCTTCGGCAGGCTCAGTGTCGGGTCGCCGAAGAAGAACCCGGGCAGTTGCTCGAGCGGGTGCTGCTCTACCGCGACCGCCAGCTTGGCGGTGAAACGGTTGCCGGCGGCCGGCGCCCCGTACAGATAGGCGGCCTTTGCCTGCAGGCGCAGCGGTTCGCCCGGCTTCAATGTCGTTTGTGCGGCGTCGAGGTCCAGCTTCATCCGCTCGGGCAGGAATTCCTCGATGCGCAAGGTCATGCCTTGCACCGCTTCCTTGCTGGCCGGATCGGTGCGGAATTCGACCTGCCAGCGCCCGGTCGGCGCTTCGGCGGGAATCTGCTGCACGAAGCTGAAATAGCCCTGCGCGCCCGGCTCCAATCGGGTTTCGCGGAACACTTTCCCGTCGGGCTGCTTCAGGCGCAGGAAAATCGGCTGCCCGCTTTTACCAGGCGTGCCGACCGGCTTGCCGTCGTTGTCGCGCAGCAACGCGTTGATCCGCACGGTTTCGCCGGGCCGGTACAGGTCGCGGCCGGACCAGGCGAACACGTCGAACCATGCGTTCTCGCGCCCGGACACGGCGAACTCCGACAGGTCCAGCGCCGGCTGGTTGAACGGCAGCATCGACACGTCGCTGCCCTTGCGCGCGACCAGCACGTGGCCCGCGTCGAGCTTGTAGTTCAACAGCGCGTTGCCGTTGCCGTCGGTTTCGCCCTTCAGCGCCAGCTCGCCCTTCTCGTCGAGCACGCGCAGCTCGACTCCGCCGGTCGCGGCGCCGCTGTTCAACGAAGCCGTGTGCACGAACAGCTTGTCCTTGTACGCGCGCGCATGCAGGCCGATGTCGCTGACCGTGAAAAACGCGGTCTCGAACTCGCCGCTGAACTTGCCGGTGCGCTTCATCACCGCGAAGTACAGGCCGGGCTCCTGCAGTTCCTCGATGTCCTGGATCGGCAGGTAGGTCAGCAGGCGTTCGTTGGGCTTGCCGCCGAGCAGGAAGCGGTTGACGTAGACCGGCTCGGCCAGCTCGCCGATCGGGGTGTGCTCGTCGTAGTCGCTGTCCAGGTCCCAGCTGCCGCGACGGCCACCGCGCTGGTATTCGCTGAAGAAGCGGGGCAGGTTCTTTTCCGGCACGCGCAGGAATTCGACGTCCACTTCCTTGACGTTGATCGACACCACCGGCAGGCCGCGGCTTTCGCGCGCCGGCAACACGCTGCCCTGCGAGGCGAAGCCGACCACCGGGTCGAGCTGGCCGGTATGGACCTTTTCCTTCAGCTCCTTGCCCAGGCGGCTGCCGTCGGCGGCAAGCAGGTCGGCGCGGACCAGCACTTCGTAGTCCTTCGCCGCTTCCACCGACGGGAAGCGCAGGATCATGCCCTTGCCTTCGCCTTCGTCGTCCAGCACCCAACTACCCTTGACCGCCGCGCCCTTGTCGTCGGTCACCGACAGCAGCGCATCGAAGTCCTGGGTACCGACCAGCACCCGGCTGAACTCCACGGCGATGGCGACGTTGCCGTCGTGCTGGTCCGGATAGACGCCGACCAGGCCGAAGCCCTTGACCTCGGCCTTCTTCGCCTGGATCGCCTCGCCGCTGGGCACGGGCAATTGCCCGGTCTCGCTGCGCTTGCAGCCGGCCATGGCCAGCAGCAACACCCCGAAAAAGAAAAACGCACGCCAGCCGATGCCGCGTGCGCTCTTGCCCAGTCCATGCCGAATAGCCGAAACCATGTCCGCTCCTGCGTGCTGTCCGCGCCGCGACGACGGCCGTGGCGTATCGAAAAGTATAGAACGTTATCCGGCCCGGATCGCAGGACAAAAAAACGCCCCTTTCGGGGCGTTTTTCGTCTTCGCGTTAATTCCACGCGCAGGCGCGCGCAGGCGAACCGCCGTCAGGCTTCGGGGCGCGCCTCGGTTTCCGCCACGCCACCAACGATTTCCTCGTCGTCGTCCAGCGAGGCATCCAGGCGTTCCAGCGCCTGCAGCACCTCGCCTTCGCCCAGGCGGATCAAGGTCACGCCCTGGGTGTTGCGGCCGACCTGGGAGATTTCCGCCGCGCGGGTGCGCACCAGGGTGCCGCCGTCGGAAATCAGCAACACCTCGTGGTGGTCGGACAACTGGATCGCGCCGACCAGCCGGCCGTTGCGCTCGGTCGTCTTCAGCGCGATCACGCCCTGGGTACCGCGGCCCTTGCGCGGATAGTCGGCCACCGGCGTGCGCTTGCCGTAGCCGTTCTCGCTGGCGGTCAGGATGTCGCCGTCGCTATCGACCACGACCAGGCTGACCACCTCCACGCCGCTGGCGTTGTTGCCGGCCGACGCATCTTCGTCGCCCGCCGCATCGTCCGCGACCTCTTCCGCATCGGGCGAAACCAGCCGCATGCCGCGCACGCCGGTCGCGGTGCGCCCCATCGAGCGGACCTTGTCCTCGGAGAAACGTACCGCGCGACCGTTGCTGGCGAACAGCATGATGTCGCGCTCGCCGTCGGTCAGCGCCGCACCGATCAGCGCATCGCCGTCGTCCAGGTTGATCGCGATCTTGCCGCGCGCCAGCTTGAACGCGAACTCGGTCAGCGGGGTCTTCTTCACCGTGCCGTTCTTGGTGGCGAAGAACACGTACCGGCCTTCGGCGTATTCGCGCACCGGCAGCACCGCCTGCACCTTTTCGCCGGCTTCCAGCGGGATCCAGTTGACGATCGGCCGGCCGCGCGCGTTGGGGCCGGCTTCCGGCAACAGGTGCACCGGCAGCCAGAACACCTTGCCGCGGCTGGTGAAGGTCAGCAGCGTGTCGTGGGTGTTGACCAGCCACAACTGGTCGATGAAATCCTCGTCCTTGGTCGCCGCCGCGTTGCGTCCGCGGCCGCCGCGGCGCTGCGCGCGGTAGGCGCTGGCAGGCTGGCGCTTGGCGTAACCGGCGTGCGACAGGGTCACCACCACGTCTTCCGGCGCGATCAGGTCGAGGATGTCGAGGTCTTCCTCGCTCGGGCGGATCTCGCTGCGCCGCGCATCGCCGAATTCGCTCTTGACGTTGAGCAGCTCGTCGCGGATCACCTGCAGCAGCACGTCCGGGTTTTCCAGGATGCGGATCAGGCCGGCGATGGTGTCGAGCAGTTCCCGGTATTCCTCGGTCAGCTTTTCCTGCTCCAGTCCGGTCAGGCGGTGCAGGCGCATCTCGAGGATCTGCGTGGCCTGCACGTCGGTCAGCTGGTATTCGCCGCCGAGGAAACCGACGCCTTGCGGCAGGTCTTCCGGGCGCGAAGCCTCGGCGCCGGCTGCCGCGAGCAGCGAGCCGACCAGGCCCGGCGCCCAGCGCTTGGCCAGCATCTTCTCCTTGGCTTCCTGCGGGTTCGCCGAGGTCTTGATCAGTTCGATCATCTCGTCGATGTTGGCCAGCGCGACGGTCAGGCCTTCGAGGATGTGCGCGCGATTGCGCGCCTTGCGCAGTTCGAAGATGGTCCGGCGGGTCACCACTTCGCGACGGTGGCGGACGAAGGCCTCCAGCATCTGTTTCAGGTTCAGCAGCTGCGGGCGGCCGTCGACCAGCGCGACCATGTTGATGCCGAACACCGATTCCATCGGCGTTTGCGCGTACAGGTTGTTCAGCACCACCTCGGCCGATTCGCCGCGCTTGACCTCGATGTAGATGCGCATGCCGTCCTTGTCGGACTCGTCGCGCAGCTCGCTGATGCCTTCGAGCTTCTTTTCCTTGACCAGCTCGGCGATCTTCTCGATCAACCGCGCCTTGTTCACCTGGTACGGGATCTCGGTGACGATGATCGCCTCGCGGCCGGTACGGTCGTCGACTTCGACGTCCGCCTTGGCGCGCATGCGCACGCGACCGCGCCCGGTGCGGTAACCGGCGAGGATGCCGGCGGTGCCGTTGATGATGCCGGCGGTGGGAAAATCCGGGCCGGGGATGTACTGCATCAGCCCGTCGACGTCGATGCCCGGATCGTCGATCAGCGCGATCAGGCCGTCCACCACTTCCGAAAGATTGTGCGGCGGGATGTTGGTGGCCATGCCGACGGCGATGCCGGCGGAACCGTTGACCAGCAGGTTCGGGAACCGGGTCGGCATGACCGTCGGTTCCAGTTCCTTCTCGTCGTAGTTGGGCTGGAAATCGACGGTTTCCTTGTCGATGTCGGCCATCAGTTCGTGGGTGAGGCGCGACATGCGCGCTTCGGTGTAACGCATCGCCGCGGCGTTGTCGCCATCGATCGAGCCGAAGTTGCCTTGCCCGTCGACCAGCAGGTAGCGCAGGGAGAACGGTTGGGCCATGCGCACCAGGGTGTCGTACACCGACTGGTCGCCGTGCGGGTGGTACTTGCCGATGACGTCGCCGACGATGCGCGCCGACTTGTAGTAGGGCTTGTTGCTGTGCGCGCCGAGTTCGTTCATCGCGAACAGGACGCGGCGGTGCACCGGCTTGAGGCCGTCGCGGACATCCGGGAGGGCGCGGCCCACGATCACGCTCATCGCGTAATCGAGATAGCTCTTGCGCATCTCGTCTTCGAGGTTGACGGGGATGATTTCCTTGGCGGTATCGGCCATTCGGGTTCCGTGCGGCTAACGTTGACTGCGGCCAAAAAACCGGCCGCCGGAGCGGGTCCGGCAGACGGTTTTCAGGGGTGGATTTCGACTTGGAAATTGTACCACAGGCGGGCCTGCTCCCGGTCGGGATTTGGCCGGGAAAATCAGGCATTTAGCCCCTGCCCCACGCCTCGGGATCCGAGCCTTCCGCAGAAGCTCTCCGCCACCATATCGGTTGGTGCGGAGCGACGTAAGTCGCGAACGACGAAGTCATGGAATTGGGACTGCCCATACCCGCGGCCGAGCGCGAAGACCCAGTTCGCTTACCTCCCGGGTTCGCATTCGCGTGGAAAGGACAGTGGCTTCGGGTTCGCGACTTACGTCGCTCCCACATCCACTTTCCCCACGCAAGCTCAGCCGCCGAAAGCAGCCTTCATCTTCTCCAGCGTCGGCTGTTCGATCACGCCCCTTTCGGTGACGATGGCATCGATCAGCGCGCCCGGGGTCACGTCGAATACCGGGTTCCAGGCGCGCACGCCTTCGGCCACCGTGCGCACGCCGCCCACGCCGAACAGTTCGCCCGGGTCGCGTTCTTCGATCTCGATCAGGTCGCCCGAAGCGGTATCCATGTCCACCGTCGAGGACGGCGCCACGACCATGAACTTGACCCCATGGTGACGCGCGGCGATGGCCAGCGCATAGGTGCCGATCTTGTTGGCGGTATCGCCATTGGCGCAGATGCGGTCCGCGCCAACCACGACCCATTGCACGGCTCCGGTCTTCATCAGGTGCGACGCGGCGGAATCGGCGATCAGGGTGGCGTCGATGCCGTCCTGCTGCAATTCCCATACGGTCAGGCGCGCGCCCTGCAACCAGGGCCGGGTTTCGCCGGCGAACACGCGCTCGATGCGACCCTGCGCCACGCCCGCGCGAATCACCCCCAATGCGGTGCCGAAGCCGGCGGTGGCCAGCGAACCGGTATTGCAATGGGTCAGCACGCCGCTGCCGGGTGCGATCAGTGCCGCACCGAGGCCGCCCATCCGATGGTTGGCGGCCAGGTCTTCCTCGGCGATGGCCAGCGCTTCCAGTTCCAGCACGCCGCGCCAGTCGCTGCCGGCGTGAGCCAGCGCCGAACGCATCCGCGCCAG
>DASRYD010000015.1:0-3568 GCA_035653955.1 Pseudoxanthomonas sp. | reverse complement strand
CGAAGCCGCGGCCTCGCAACTGCGCCAGGCCTACCTCAATCTGCAGCGCAGCGCGATCGTCGCGCCGGTCGGCGGCTACGTCGCCAAGCGCCAGGTGCAGCTCGGCCAGCGCGTGCAGCCAGGCGCGACGCTGATGACCATCGTGCCGCTGGACCAGGTCTGGGTCGACGCCAACTTCAAGGAAACCCAGTTGGGCAAGATGCGCATCGGCCAGCCGGTCAAGCTGCACTCCGACCTGTACGGCGGCGACGTGGAATTCGACGGCAAGGTCGCCGCGCTGGGCATGGGCACCGGCAGCGCGTTCTCGCTGCTGCCGGCGCAGAACGCCTCCGGCAACTGGATCAAGATCGTGCAGCGCGTGCCGGTGCGCATCGAGATCGACTCGAAGCAACTCGCCGAACACCCGCTGCGCCTGGGCCTGAGCATGAGCGCCGACGTAACCATCCGCGACCAGAACGGTCCGGTGCTCGCCGCTGCGCGCAGCGCCGGCAAGCCGCTGTTCGCCACCACCGCGTACGAGAAACAGTTGGCCGACGCCAACGAACTGATCGCCCAGGTGATCCGCAGCAACCTGTCCGGCGTGCGCCGTCAGTGACCCCATGCTTTTCCTTCTTCCACCGGGAGAAGGTGGCGCGCAGCGCCGGATGAGGGCGGGAGAGTCGTCGACCCGGGAACGTTCCTCGCAAGGGATGGCTCCCGCCCTCATCCGCCCCTACCGGGCACCTTCTCCCGGTGGGAGAAGGGAAAAGCCGGAGCCTTGAAATCATGTCCGCAACCGCCTCCGCCGCAGCCCCGCAAGCCGGCTTCCGCCCGCCCAACATGGCCCTGACCACGCTGGGCCTGGCGCTGGCTTCGTTCATGCAGGTGCTCGACACCACCATCGCCAACGTGTCGTTGCCGACGATCAGCGGCAACCTCGGCGGCAGCGCCAACCAGGCGACGTGGGTCATCACCTCGTTCGCGGTCAGCAACGCCATCGCCTTGCCGCTGACCGGCTGGCTGACCCGCCACTTCGGCGAACGCAAGCTGTTCATATGGTCGACGCTGGCCTTCGTCATCGCGTCGTTCCTGTGCGGCATTGCCCACAGCATGGGCCTGCTGGTCGCCGCACGTGCTCTGCAGGGCTTCGTTTGCGGGCCGATGTATCCGGTGACCCAGGCGTTGCTGCTGTCGATCTATCCGCCGCAAAAGCGCGGGCAGGCGATCGCGCTGCTGGCGATGGTCACGGTGGTCGCGCCTATCGCCGGGCCGATCCTCGGCGGCTGGATCACCGACAACTACAGTTGGGAATGGATCTTCTTCATCAACGTGCCGATCGGCATCTTCGCCAGCTTCGTGGTCGGTTCGCAGCTGAAGGGCCGGCCCGAGCGCACCGACAAGCCGAAGATGGACTACATCGGTCTGGCCACGCTGGTGCTGGGCGTGGGCGCGCTGCAGATCCTGCTGGACCTGGGCAACGACGAAGACTGGTTCGCCTCCACCACCATCGTGGCGCTGGCCATCGTCGCCGCGATCTCGCTGGCGGTGTTCGTGATCTGGGAGCTGACCGACAAGGATCCGATCGTCAACCTGCGCCTGTTCCGCCACCGCAACTTCCGTTCCGGCACCATCGCGATGACCGTGGCCTACGCGGCGTTCTTCAGCGTCGGCATCCTGGTGCCGCTATGGCTGCAACGCAACCTGGGCTACACCGCAATCTGGGCCGGCTTCGCCACCGCGCCCATCGGCATCCTGCCGGTGCTGCTGACGCCGTTCGTGGGCAAGTACGCGCCGCGCTTCGACCTGCGCCTGCTGGCCACGTTCGCTTTCATCGCGATGTCGCTGACCAGCTTCGCCCGCTCGCACTTCAACCTGGACGTGGACTTCGCCCACGTGGCCTGGGTGCAGCTGTTCCAGGGCATCGGCGTGGCGCTGTTCTTCATGCCCGTGCTGCAGATACTGCTGTCCGACCTGGAGCCGCACGAAATCGCCGCCGGCTCCGGCCTGGCGACTTTCACGCGAACGTTGGGCGGCAGCTTCGCCGCGTCTCTGACCACCTACGCGTGGACCGAGCGCGGCGCCGTGCACCACGCGCACCTGACCGAGAGGATCTCCGCGCAGGATCCGAATACGCTGGCCACCGTCGCACAGCTGGGCGGCGGCGACCTGCAACGCGGCGCGGCGGCGCTGGAACGGATGATCTCCAACCAAGCCGCGCAGATCGGCTTCAACGAGATCTTCCACCTGCTCGGCCTGATCTTCCTGGCGGTGATCGTGTTCGTGTGGATCGCCAGGCCGCCGTTCGCCGCCAAGACCGGCGGCGCGGGAGCGGCGGCAGGTGGGCACTAGGTAGGGGCGCGGGAGCGCCCTATTCGGCCGCGGCTTCCAGCGCCTGGGCCAACCGCTCAACCGCAACCACTTTCATGCCCTTGAACGCACCCGATTTCGGTGCGTTCGCCTTGGGCACGATGGCGCGCTTGAAACCATGCGTCGCCGCTTCGCGCAAACGTTCCTCGCCGTTCGGCACCGGACGGATCTCGCCGCTCAGGCCGACTTCGCCGAAGGCGACGGTCTTTTCCGGCAACGGCCGGTCGCGCAGCGACGACAGCACCGCCAGCAGCACCGGAAGATCGGCTGCAGTCTCCTGCACGCGAATGCCGCCGACCACGTTGACGAACACGTCCTGGTCACCGACCACAACGCCGCCATGACGATGCAAAACCGCCAGCAGCATCGCCAACCGGTTCTGCTCCAGGCCCACCGCAACCCGGCGCGGGTTCGACAGCGGCGAGGAATCGACCAACGCCTGTACCTCGACCAGCAACGGCCGCGTGCCTTCGCGGGTGACCATCACGCAACTGCCCGGCTGCTGCGCGCTGCCGCCCGACAGGAAAATCGCCGACGGGTTCGGCACTTCCTTCAGGCCCTTGTCGCCCATCGCGAACACGCCCAGTTCGTTGACCGCGCCGAAGCGGTTCTTGAACGCGCGCAGCACGCGGAAGCGCGAACCGCTTTCGCCCTCGAAATACAGCACCGCATCGACCATGTGCTCGAGCACGCGCGGACCGGCGATGCCGCCTTCCTTGGTCACGTGGCCGACCAGGAACACCGCGGTGCCTGTTTCCTTGGCATAGCGCACCAGCCGCGCCGCGCTCTCGCGCACCTGCGACACCGATCCAGGCGCGGCGGTCAGCGTTTCGGTCCACAACGTCTGCACCGAATCGGCGACGATCAGCTTCGGCCTTGCGGCGACCGCATGTTCGAGGATCTTCTCGATGCCGGTTTCGGCCAGCGCGTGCAGGCCATCCAGTGGCAAATCCAGGCGTACCGCGCGGCCGGCGACCTGGGCCAGCGATTCCTCGCCGGTGACGTACAGCGACGGAAAATCCGCCGACATCATCGCCAGCGCCTGCAACAGCAGCGTCGACTTGCCGATCCCCGGGTCGCCGCCGACCAGCACCACCGCGCCTTCGACCAGCCCACCGCCGAGCACGCGATCGAGCTCGCCGACGCCGGTGGACACGCGCGCCTCCTCGCTGTGGCGCACGTCCTTCAACGCGGTGATTTTCGGCGCATCGGCCTTGCCGGC
>DASRYD010000014.1:0-1665 GCA_035653955.1 Pseudoxanthomonas sp. | reverse complement strand
CCTCGACCCGCAAACCGGCGAAGCTGCGGCCACGCAAGGGCAGAAGGGCCTGGCCTGGCTCGACGAAGGTTATTGGCTGCTGCCGCCGTTGCTGTTGCTGGGCCTGTTCGCATTCCGCCGCAACGGCGTCGCCGCGGTGCTGGTGCTCGGTCTTGCCTTGCCGCTGGCGTCGCCAGCCCACGCAGCCGATAGCGACTGGTGGCGGCGCGCGGACCAGCAACAACACGCGCGCGTCGAGCGCGGCGCCCAGGCCTACCGCAAGGGCGATTTCGCCTCGGCCGAAAAAGCGTTCTCCGACATGCAGGGCGCCGACGGCGCGTACAACCGCGGCAACGCCCTGGCCAAGCAGGGCCGTTACGACGAGGCCATTGCCGCGTACGACGAAGCGCTGAAGCTGCGACCGGGCATGGACGATGCCATCGCCAACAAGAAGGCGGTCGAGGCGGCGAAAAAGCGCCGGCAGCAGAATGGCCAAGGCAAGGACAAGCAGCAGAATCCGGGTGGCCAGGGCAACCAGCAGCCGAATTCGCAACAGCAGGATTCGCGGCAGCAAAAGTCCGGGCAGCAGCAGGACAAATCCGCGCAGCGGGGTCAGCAAGGCGGGCAGGAATCGCAATCGCCGTCGAACTCCGGCGATCAGTCGCCACGAGGCTCGCCGAACAGAGCGCAGCAGAACGGCAGTAGCGAACAGCCCGCGGACGCGCGGACCCGGGCCGGGAACGAGAAGGCGCAGCGCGAAGCCGATGCGGCGCAGAAGCAGCGCATGCAACAGGCGATGGCGCGGACGGCGAAGCCGGGCGAGAAGAAAGACGCGAACGGCAAGGCCGTCGCGCCCGCGGAAACGGCCGAGCAGCGCGAACGCCGGCAGGCGGTCGAAGCATGGTTGCGCCGCGTGCCCGACGATCCGGGCGGCTTGTTGCGGGCCAAGTTCCGGCTGGAATACGAACGCCGGCAGAGGGAAGAACGATGATGCGACGGTTGTTTCTGATGCTCGCGATCGCGCTTGCGGCGTCCGCCGCGGCGCAGGCCGAAACCCGCGCCTGGGTCGATGGCGGACGCGGCAGCGTCGGCGATGAGCTGGTGTTGAACATCGAAACCGACCAGGCCACGGCCACTCCGGATCTGTCGCCGTTGATGCGCGATTTCACCCTGGCCGATCAGTCCAGCAGTCGTTCCGTGCAATGGGTCAATGGCAGCGTCAAGGCGAAGACGACCTACGCGATCGCCCTGGTGCCGCGACATGAGGGCCAGGTGACGATTCCGGCGATCCGCGTCGGCAACGAATTCTCCCGACCGGTGGTGGTGCAGGTGAGCGCGGCGGGCGCGGGTTCGCCACCGGCGTCGCAGGACCGCTCGGTCGCGTTCTTCGAAACCCTCGTCGACGATGCGCAACCCTACGTACAGCAGAGCGTCGGCCTGACCGTGCGCTTCAATTACACCGACGCCGTCGCCAGCGGCAGCTTCGGCATCGACACGCCGGATGGCGCGTCGATGCAGCAGGTCGGCCAGGATCGTTTTTCGGCGCGGATCGTCGGCGGTCGCGAATACAAGGTCGCCGAACGCCAGTACGTGCTGGTGCCCGAGCGCAGCGGGCGGCTGGTGATTCCCGCGCCGCAGTTCCAGGGGCGCGGCAACGGCGATCTGTTCGGCGCGTTCTTCGGCGGC
>DASRYD010000013.1:0-4129 GCA_035653955.1 Pseudoxanthomonas sp. | reverse complement strand
GGCGCACGATCGAACCCGCGACTTCCCGCCGCACCGCGTTGTGGCAATGGATCGCGCTGGGATTGCTGCTGCTCGCATTGCCGTTGCAACTGCTGCTGGCCGATCGCGCGCGCCTGGCCGCAGACGCCGAATGGCGTCCGTTGCTGTCTGCGTTGTGCGGCGCGTTGCGTTGCGAACTGCCGCCGTGGCGCGAACCGCAGGCCTTCACCATGATCGAACGCGACGTGCGCCCCGTTCCCGGTTCGCCAGGCGAGCTCCAGGTACGCGCGATGTTCCGCAACGATGCCCGCTGGGCACAGCCGTGGCCACGCCTGCAGTTGTCGCTGGCGGACGCCGATGGCCGCAAGGTCGGCGCGCGCGGCTTCGATCCGCGCGAGTACCTCGCTCGCCCACCCGCCGACTTGCTGCAAAGCGGGCAAAGCGCTCGGATTTCGTTCCGTATCCGGGAACCCGCCGCACCCGCGGCCTCTTTCCAGTTCGAGTTCCGTTGATTCCTACGTGTCGGCTCGCGCCGACGCGCCGTTCCGACCGGCGGGCATGTGCACGCGGCCGGATCACGCGCTAGACTCCCCTCCCCGCCGTACCCGGCGGGTTGCCGATTCATCCACGGGACTTTCCTTGAACGCCGCCTCCACCCGCCACGACGCCAATCGTGGCCCGTCGAAACCGCCGTTGCGCGAACACGTGGCCCAATCCGTGCGCCGCTACCTGCGCGACCTGAATGGCTGCGACGCGGACGACGTTTACGAGATCGTGCTGCGCGAAATGGAAATCCCGTTGTTCGTCGAAGTGCTGAACCACTGCGAAGGCAACCAGAGCCGCGCCGCCGCACTGCTGGGCATCCACCGCGCCACCCTGCGCAAGAAGTTGAAGGATTACGGGCTGGCCTGAGTCCGTCCGGCCCCGGGCGCTTCCACGCGGCACGCTATAATTCGCGCCCCACCCGCTGCACCCCTCCCCATGTCTGCCGACCTACTGCCCGTGCGCCGGGCATTGCTTTCCGTTTCCGACAAGACCGGCCTGGTCGAACTGGCGCAGGCTCTTGCCGCGCGCGGCATCGAGCTGCTGTCCACCGGCGGCACCGCCAAGGCGATCCGCGGCGCCGGCCTGCCGGTGAAGGACGTCTCCGATATCACCGGTTTCCCCGAAATCATGGACGGGCGGGTGAAGACCCTGCACCCGAAGGTGCACGGCGGGCTGCTCGGCCGGCGCGGCATGGACGACGCGGTGATGGCCGAACACGGCATCGAAGGCATCGACCTGCTGGTGCTGAACCTGTATCCGTTCGAGAAGGTGACGGCGGATCCGGACGCGAAGTTCGACGACATCGTCGAGAACATCGACATCGGCGGCCCGGCGATGCTGCGTGCGGCGGCGAAGAACTTCGCCTACGTGGCCGTCGCCACCGATCCGGCGCAGTACGCCGGCATCGTGGAAGAACTGGGCGCGAACGACGGCCGGTTGTCGGCGCGGACCCGTTTCAAGCTGGGCGTGGCCGCATTCAACCGCGTCGCCCAGTACGACGCGGCGATCAGCAACGTGCTTTCGGCGATCGAAATCCCTTCGGACGAAGGCGCGAAGAATCGCACGCGGTTCGCGGCGCAGGCCAATGGCTCGTTCGTCAAGGTCATGGACTTGCGTTACGGCGAAAACCCGCACCAGCAGGCGGCGTTCTACCGCGACCTGTACCCGGCGCCAGGCTCGCTGGCCACCTTCGTCCAGTTGCAGGGCAAGGAGCTCAGCTACAACAACATCGCCGACAGCGATGCGGCATGGGAATGCGTGCGCCAGTTCGACGTGCCGGCCTGCGTGATCGTCAAGCATGCCAATCCGTGCGGCGTGGCGGTCGGCGCCAACTCGGCCGAGGTCTACGAAAAGGCCTATGAAACCGACCCGACTTCGGCCTTCGGCGGCATCATCGCGTTCAACGTGAAGCTGGACGCGGCCACCGCGAAGACCATCCTCGACCGCCAGTTCGTCGAAGTGCTGATCGCGCCGGACTACGAGGAGGGCGCGCTGGACTACGCGAAGAAGAAGGCCAACGTGCGTGTGCTGCGCATCCCGATGGCCGCGCCGTCGAAGCATTTCATCGACACCAAGCGCGTGGGTTCCGGCCTGCTGATGCAGACCGCCGACGACCGCGTGGTGAGCCGCGACGAGCTGAAGGTGGTGACCAGGACCGCGCCGACCGAAGCGCAGTTCGCCGACCTGCTGTTCGCGTGGAAGGTGGCCAAGTTCGTCAAGTCGAACGCCATCGTCTATGCGAAGGACCAGCGCACCATCGGCGTCGGCGCCGGGCAGATGAGCCGCGTGTATTCGGCGCGCATCGCGGGGATCAAGGCGGTCGACGCGAACCTGGTGGTGCCCGGCTCGGTGATGGCCAGCGACGCATTCTTCCCGTTCCGCGACGGCATCGACGCCGCGGCCGAGGCCGGGATCAAGGCGGTGATCCAGCCCGGCGGCTCGATGCGCGACAACGAAGTGATTGCCGCGGCCGACGAACACGGCATCGCGATGGTGTTCACCGGCGTGCGACATTTCCGGCATTAGCGCTTCACCGCCGTCATCTCGGCGAAAGCCGGATCCATTTTGATTTTTGGCTTTGCTTTTGCCCCGCCGCTCGAAGTAAAAAACAACGGCAAGATGGATTCCGGCCTTCGCCGGGATGCCGATCCAGGAGCTCTCAATGTGAAAATCCTCGTCATCGGCTCCGGCGGCCGCGAACACGCCCTGGCCTGGAAGCTCGCGCAATCGCCGCGCGTTTCCGAAGTGATCGTCGCCCCCGGCAACGCCGGCACCGCGCGCGAGGACAAGTGCCGCAACGCCAACGTCGAGGTGAAGAACCTGGATGGCCTGCTGCGATTGGCGCAGAACGCGAAGGTGGACCTGACCGTGGTCGGCCCCGAAGTGCCGCTGGTCGCGGGCGTGGTCGACAGGTTCCGCGAAGCCGGCCTGCGCATTTTCGGCCCCACCGCCGCCGCCGCGCAGCTGGAAGGCAGCAAGGCCTTCGCCAAGGATTTCCTCAAGCGCCACGACATCCCGACCGCGTTCTACGAAGTGCATACCGACGTCGATGCTGCGCTGGCCTATATCCGCGAGAAAGGTGCGCCGATCGTGGTCAAGGCCGACGGCCTGGCCGCCGGCAAGGGCGTGATCGTGGCGATGACGCTACAGGAAGCCGAAGCCGCGGTGCGCGACATGCTCTCGGGCAACGCCTTCGGCGACGCCGGCGCGCGCGTGGTGATCGAGGAGTTCCTCGACGGCGAGGAAGCCAGCTTCATCTCGATGGTCGACGGCAGGACCGCGCTGCCGATGGCGACCTCGCAGGACCACAAGCGCGTCGGCGACGGCGATACCGGTCCCAATACCGGCGGCATGGGCGCGTATTCGCCCGCACCGGTGGTCACGCCGGAAGTGCATGCGCGGGTGATGCGAGAAGTGGTGGAGCCGACCATCGCCGGCATGATCGCCGACGGCATGCCGTTCACCGGTTTCCTCTACGCGGGGCTGATGATCGACAAGGCCGGAGCGCCGAAGGTGATCGAATTCAACGTGCGTTTCGGCGACCCCGAGACGCAACCGGTCATGCTGCGCTTGCGCTCGGATTTGATCGAACTGATCGAAACGGCCATCGACGGGCGCCTGCACGAAGCGGAAGCGCAATGGGACCCGCGCCCGTCGCTGGGCGTGGTGATGGCGGCCGAAGGCTATCCGGACGCGCCGCGCGCCGGCGATGTCATCAATTCCTGGGATGCCCCGGATGTCGACGACACCAAGGTCTTCCATGGCGGCACGCGGACCGAAGGCGAGAACGTCGTCACCGCCGGTGGCCGCGTGCTGTGCGTGGCGGCGTTGGGCGACAGCATCGCCGACGCGCAACGCAAGGCCTACGCCGAAGTCGCTGGCATCTCCTGGCACGGCGAGTTCCATCGCCACGACATCGGCTGGCGCGCGATCGCCCGCGAACGCGGGGAGTAAGCCGGTGGAAGAACGGGTCGAGCCCTTCCGCGCGTTCGCCATCAGCCAGCTGGCGCGCGCCCTGGAAGCGCAGGGCCGCTCGGTCATCCACATGGAATTCGGCCAGCCTTCCACACCGGCCCCGGCTCCGGCGCTCGCCGCCGTGCGCGAC
>DASRYD010000012.1:0-9107 GCA_035653955.1 Pseudoxanthomonas sp. | reverse complement strand
GCGGAATGGCCGGAAACCGCGGGCGCGGCGACGGAACCCGGTGCGGGCGCAGGCTCGCGGACCAGTTCCGCGAGCGTCGGACCGTAGTCCGCCGCCTCGGCGCCTTGCGCCGCAGATCGTCCGGACGCAGGTTCGGCAACGCGCGTGGCGCGCAACTGCTCGACCTGTTGTTCGAGCGTGGCCACGCGACGCTTCAAACCGCTGACCGCCATCAGCGCGACGACGAGCAAGACCGGCATGGCCAATACGGCCAGGCCCACCAGCGCCAACAATCCCGCGACATCATCCATTCCCCGACCTCGCCTAGTGCGTATTCCGGTGCAAGGACGGGGAATGCCCCGCCTTCCGGCCGTCCCTGCAGCCGCGCCCGCAGCCTCGGGCATGGCCCCGCGATTTGCAAGATTCCGATCCGCAAGCGGTCACGGACGCTCCATCAGGCCTCGCCCGCCGATATCCGGAAACGACACGAGCGCCCTCGGGCGCTCGTGTCGGGGAAGCTGCGGCCCGGAAGGCCGCGCCGGCGGCTTACTTCGCCGCGACGACCTTGACCATCTCGAGGCACTTGTTCGAGTAACCCCATTCGTTGTCGTACCAGCTGACCAGCTTGACGAAGGTCGGGTCCAGGGCGATGCCGGCGTCGGCGTCGAACACCGATGTGCAGGTCTCGCCGCGGAAATCGGTGGCCACGACCTTGTCCTCGGTGTAGCCGAGGATGCCCTTCAGCGCGCCTTCGCTCTGCGCCTTCATCTCGGCGCAGATCTCGGCGTAGGTAGCCGGCTTTTCCAACTCGCAGGTCAGGTCCACCACCGACACGTCGCTGGTCGGCACGCGGAAGCTCATGCCGGTCAGCTTCTTGTTCAGCGCCGGGATCACCACCCCGACGGCCTTGGCCGCGCCGGTGCTGGACGGGATGATGTTCTCGAGGATGCCGCGGCCGCCGCGCCAGTCCTTGTTCGACGGGCCGTCGACGGTCTTCTGGGTCGCGGTGGCGGCGTGCACGGTGGTCATCAGGCCGCGCTTGATGCCCCACTTGTCGTTGATCACCTTGGCGATCGGCGCCAGGCAGTTGGTGGTGCACGAGGCGTTGGAGATGATCGCCTCGCCGTTGTAGGTCTTGTCGTTGACCCCGTAGACGAACATCGGCGTGTCGTCCTTCGACGGCGCCGAGAGCACGACCTTCTTCGCGCCGGCATCGAGGTGCTTCTGCGCGGTGGCCTTGTCCAGGAACAGGCCGGTGGATTCGATGACGACTTCGGCGCCGACTTCGTCCCACTTCAGCGCGGCGGGGTCGCGTTCCTGGGTCAGGCGGATCTTCTTGCCGTTGACGATCAGGGTGTTGCCTTCGACATTCACGTCGCCCTTGAAGCGGCCGTGCACCGAGTCGTAACTCAGCATGTAGGCCAGGTAGTCGGGCTCCAGCAGGTCGTTGATCGCGACGATCTCGATCTCGCCGGCGAAGTTCTGCACGGCGGAACGGAGAACGTTGCGCCCAATGCGGCCGAAACCGTTGATGCCAACCTTGATTGCCATGTTTTCGCGCTCCTGCGGCCGCACCGAGCGGCGGTGTGGAAGGGGATCGGCATTTTAGCAGGGATGCGCAGGCCGGCCGCGCACGGACCGCTGGGCGCCTTGATTCCGATCAAGGTGCAGCCGGGCCGCTGCGCGGAAACTGGCGCCATTCCCCACAAGTAGAGATGCCCACGATGAACAAGCCTCTGACCCTTGCCGCCCTGTTGCTGGCCGCAGCCGCTTCGCCCTCCGCACTGGCCCAGTCCAAGGGCGACTGGACGCTGGGTGTCGGCTTGCACCATGTCGACCCGAAGTCGGACAACGGCAGCCTGGACGCGACCGAACTGGGCCTCGGCCGGCTTCCGCCTACGGAAGTGGCGGGCAGCGTCCGACCGAGCTTCACCTACGAATATTTCCTTCGGGACAACCTCGGCATCGAAGTGCTGGCCGCCCTGCCGTTCGAGCACGATATCGGCATCCGGGGGGTTGGTCGCGTCGGCAGCGCAAAGCAGCTTCCGCCGACGGTCTCGCTGCAGTACCACTTCGCCAACGGCAGCAAGGTCACTCCCTTCGTCGGCGTTGGCCTCAACTACACCACCTTCTTCGACGAAGACACCCGCGGCGCGCTGGCCGGCACCGAGCTCAAGCTCGACGATTCGTGGGGCGCAGCGGCGCATGTCGGCGTCGATTTCGCCTTGAGCGAGCGCAGCTCGTTGCGCCTCGATGCCCGTTGGGTCGACATCAACACGGACGTCTCGGTCAACGGCGTCGCCGTCGGCGAAGTGGAAATCGACCCGCTGGTCTACGGCGCCGCCGTCGTGGTCAAGTTCTGATCGCGGCCCGCCGCCACGTACGGGCCATGCCGGCTAGAATGCGGGCATGACCCGTTTCGTTCTGCTGTTCTCATTGGCCGCGTTGCTGACGCTGGCGCCGGCCGCGCTGGCCTGGGGCGATCTGGGCCATCGCATGGTCGGCGACCTGGCCGCTCGCCAGTTGACTCCGGCCGCGCGCACCGAAGTGGCCCGCCTGCTGGCCGGTGAACCGGAGCCGACACTCGGCGGCGTGGCCAACTGGGCCGACGACCTGCGCAACACCGACCCCGAGCGCTTCAAGGCCACCTCGCGCTGGCATTACATCAACGCCAAGGGCGGCGGCTGCGCCTTCGACATCGCCCGCGACTGCCCCGACGGCAACTGCGTGGTCGCGGCGATCGAAGCGCAACGCAAGATCCTCGCCGACCGCAGCCAGCCGCAGGCAGCGCGCCGCGATGCGCTGAAGTTCATCGTCCATCTGGTCGGCGACGTGCACCAGCCGATGCACGCGGGCAACCGCACCGATGCCGGCGGCAACAAGTTCCAGGTCAGCCTGCGCACCGACATCGCACCGGAAGCCTACGCGCGCAACAACTACGTCGACGGCGTGATGGGCACCAACCTGCATTCTGTGTGGGATTACTACATCCTCGCCTCGCGTCGCCTTCCGGCGAAGCGCTATGCGAAGCTGCTTGCCGCACAGCCGGTACCGTCCGCCGGCGGCACCACGCCGCTGGAATGGGCGGAAGCGTCGTGCCGGATCATCGACCAGCGCCAGCTCTATCCGGCGGAACACAAAATGGACCGCAGCTACCTCGACGCGATGCGGCCGCTGGCCGAGCAACGGGTCCGCGAAGCGGGACTGCACCTGGCCCGGTTGTTGAACCAGACCCTCGATCCCGGCGCGAAATGAACGCGCCGCTGGTCACGCCGTTCTTCCACGCGGCCAGCAACACCTGGAGTTACGTCGTCGCCGATGCCGGCACGCAAGCCGCCGCGATCGTCGATCCGGTACTCGATTTCGAACCGGCCAGCGGGCGGACGTCCACGACTTCGGCGCAGGCGCTGCTGGATTCCGTCCGCGCGCAAGCGCTGAAGGTGACGTGGATCGTGGAAACGCACGCGCACGCCGATCACCTGAGTGCCGGGCATTGGCTGAAGCGGCAACTGCCGGATGCGCGCCTGGCCATCGGCGAAGGCATCCGCCAGGTGCAACGGACGTTCCGCGATGTCTATCACCTCGGCGACGGTTTTCCGGTCGATGGCTCGCAGTTCGACCACTTGTTCGCCGATGGCGAGACTTTCGCCATCGGCGCATTGACGGCGCAAGTCATCGCCGTGCCGGGACACACCGGCGACAGCTGCGCCTATCTGGTCGGCGATGCGCTGTTCACCGGCGATTCGCTGTTCATGCCCGATGGCGGCACCGCGCGTTGCGACTTCCCCGGCGGCAGCGCGTCGACGCTGTACCGTTCGATCCGGCGCATGTACGCCCTGCCCGACGCAACCCGCGTGTTCGTCTGCCACGACTATGGTCCTGGCGGGCGCGCTGTCGCCTGCGAAACGACCATCGGCGAACAGAAGCGCGCCAACATCCATGTCCGCGCGGACACGGAGGAAGCGCAATTCGTGCAGGTGCGCGAAACCCGCGACGCGACCCTGGCGATGCCGGCGCTGATGCTGCCGGCGGTACAGGTGAACATCCGCGCCGGTGCGCTGCCGGAACCGGAAGACAACGGCGTGCGCTACCTCAAGCTGCCGCTGGACAGGTTCTGAGCCGGTGATCACGGCGTTCACTCCGCTGCAGGCGCTCGCGGGCGGCGCGTTGATCGGCTTGGCGGCCACCTTGCTGTACGCCGGCATCGGCCGCATCGCTGGAATCAGCGGCATTCTCAACAGCGCGCTGGAGCAAAGCCAGGAGCGGGGCTGGCGCATTGCCTTCCTACTGGGGCTGGCGATGTCGGCCGGGATCGTGCTGGCAGTGCGGGACGCGGGCGTGCGCGAAGGCTTTCCGCCCGGGGCATTGCTCGTGGCCGGTTTGCTGGTCGGTTTCGGCACACGTCTCGGCAACGGCTGCACCAGCGGCCACGGCATCTGCGGCTTGTCGCGCATGTCCAAGCGCTCGCTGGCGGCGGTCGCGGTCTTCATGGCCAGCGGCATGGCCTGCGTGTACCTGCTGCGGCACGCGCTGGAATGGCCGCCATGAGCCGCGTAGCCGTCGGCTTGCTGGCGGGAATCCTGTTCGGAGCGGGATTGGCCGTGTCGGGGATGACCGACCCCGACAAGGTATTGAACTTCCTCGACGTGGCCGGACGCTGGGATCCTTCGCTGGCGCTGGTGATGGGCGGCGCACTGCTGGTATCGCTGCCCGGCTTCGCATGGGCGCGCAAACGCCGCACCGCCCTGCTGGACGGCGAAGCCTTGCCGCCCCCGCCTCCGCCCACCCTCGACGCGCGCCTGTTGCTGGGCAGCGCCCTGTTCGGCATCGGCTGGGGCATCGCGGGTTATTGCCCCGGCCCGGCGTTGGCCAACCTGGGCCATTCGCGCGAAGTGCTGTGGTTCGTGCCGGCGATGCTGGCTGGTTCGCTACTGGCTCGTCGATTGCAGCGCCGCTGAGCGTTCGAGCGGTTCGCGGCGCATCACGCCAGCGCCGTGTCGATGCGGATTTCGCCAGTCAGCACCTTGTGGATCGGGCAGGCATTGGCGACCTGCAACAGGCGTTTGCGCTGCGCGCCGTCGAGCTCGCCGATCAGCTCCACACGGCGGCGGATATCGCTACCCGCCGCAGGCTTGCCGCCGGGGTTGAACTCGAGTTCCACGCGCACGCCGGACAGCGGCCACTGCTTGCGTTGCGCGTACATCGTCAGGGTGACCGCGGTGCAGGTGCCGAGCGAAGCCAGCAGCAATTGTTCCGGGGCCGGCCCTGCATTGCCGCCGCCGGCGTCCAGCGGTTCGTCCGCCAGCCAGCGATGGCCATGGTTGTCTTCCAGTTCGACGAGATAAGGCGTCGTGCCGATGCTTGCGCGTACCGTAGAAACGCCCATCCCCGATCTCCCCGTCAGTTCATCCGGCCGAACTTGCCGTTGTTGAAGTCGCCGATGGCCTGGCTGATTTCCTGCGGGCTGTTCATCACGAACGGGCCATAGCCGACCACCGGCTCGTCGATCGGCTCGCCGGCGAGCAGCAACAGTTTGGCATCGCTGTTGGCTTCGATGCTCACGCCGGTGCCTTCGGTGGACAGCGTGGCCATCTGCTTCTCGCGCAGCACCTCGCCGCCGTTGACCATCACCGTGCCGGCGAGCACCACCAGCAGCGTGGTCCAGCCTTCCGGTTGCGGCAGTTCGGCCGATTTACCGGCGCCCAGGCGCACGTCCCAGACGTTGATCGGACTGAAGGTGCTGGCCGGGCCGAGCTTGCCGTCGTAGTCGCCGGCGATCACCCGCAGCGTGCCCGCGCCGTCCGGCAACGCCACCGCCGGGATGTCGGCATCGAGGATGCCCTGGTAGCCCGGCGCGGTCATCTTGTGCTTCTTCGGCAGGTTGACCCACAGCTGCACCATCTCGAACGGGCCGCCGCGCTTGGCGTACCCGGTCGAATGGAATTCCTCGTGCAGGATGCCGCTGCCGGCGGTCATCCACTGCACGTCGCCGCGGCCGATCACCCCGCCCTGGCCGGTGGAGTCGCGATGCTCGACTTCGCCTTCGTAGACGATGGTGACGGTTTCGAAGCCGCGGTGCGGATGCTGGCCGACGCCACGCCGGTGCGTGGTCGGTTCGAACGTGGTCGGCGCCGCGTAGTCCAGCATCAGGAACGGGCTGCGCGCCGGCACGCCGGGACCGCTGTAGCCGAACATCCCATGCACCGGAAATCCGTCGCCCACCCAATGCCGGCCGGGTGCCGAGCCGATCTCGAGGATCTTCTTCATCGTTGCCTCCACTTCTTCCGGCCGGATCGGCCGCCGGACGACAAGATGCGCCCGCGGTGTTGCCGGAACCAGTCCTGCAGGCATGCCGAACTGTCCCATATTCGGAACGGCACTGGGAAAAAGCACATGCTTTCCGGCCATTGCGGAACAGTCGGGAATGAGTCCTCGCCAAGCGAAACCCTGCACGTCCGACTCGACGGAACACGTCGCAGTAACGCCCGCCAACCTATGAAAGGGCGGCAACCCGCCGGAGACTTTCCATGCCGCCCCGACGCAAGCGCGATTTTCCGGTCGAACAGGTCCGTCGCTTCCTCGAACCCGGCCCCGTGGTGCTGGTCAGTTCGGCCTGGAACGGCGAGCGCGACATCATGACCATGGGCTGGCACATGATGCTGGGCTGGGACCTGGTCGGCACCTATATCTGGGACGCCAACCGCACCCACCACCTTGTCCGCAAGAGCCGCGAGTGCGTGATCAACCTGCCGACGGCGGACCTGCTGGATACCGTGGTCCGCATCGGCAACTGCAGCGGCCGCGAGGGCGACAAGTTCGAACGCTTCGGCCTGACCGCGACAGCCGGCGAAAGAGTCTCCGCTCCGCTGATCGACGCATGCCACGCGAACTTCGAATGCGTGCTGCACGAGATGCGCAATACCGACTTGTACAACCTCTTCGTCTGGCAGGTGGTCAAGGCGCACGTGGCCACCTCGCCGAAAGTGCCGAAGACCGTGCATTACCGCGGCGATGGCCGCTTCATGCTGTCGGGCGAGGAGGTCTCGCGGCGGCGCCTGTTCAAGCCGGAGATGCTGGACGAATGAGCCCTTCCCCATGGCGGGGAAGGGCTCGAACCGTCAAAGCGACTTCGCCGCCTCGATCACGTGCTCGACGGTGATGCCGAAATGCGGGAACAACGCTTCGGCCGGAGCCGAAGCGCCGAAGGTATCGATGCCGATCGCCGCGCCATCGAGGCCGACGTACTGGCGCCAGAAGCCGGTCACGCCCGCTTCGACCGAGACGCGCTTGCGCACCGCCGACGGCAGCACCGATTCGCGGTAAGCCGCGTCCTGGCGATCGAACACGTCGGTCGACGGCATCGACACCACGCGGGTCCTGATCCCGGCCGCGTCGAGCGTCGCCTTCGCCTGCACGGCCAGGCCGACTTCCGAACCGGTGCCGATCAGGATCACGTCTGGCATGCCGCCTTCGGCATCGGCCAGCACGTAGCCGCCGCGTTCGATCAGGGCCACCTGCTGCGCGCTGCGTGGCTGGTGCGGCAGGTTCTGCCGGGAGAACACCAGGCAGCTAGGGCCGGCGCTGCGGGTGATCGCGGCCTTCCACGCCGCCGCCGATTCGACCGCGTCGCACGGACGCCACACGTCGTTGTTGGGGATGTAGCGCAAGGCGGCGAGGTGCTCGACCGGCTGGTGGGTCGGGCCGTCTTCGCCCAGGCCGATGGAGTCGTGGGTGTACACGTGGATCGCATGCGCCGGGATCAGCGCGCTCATGCGCACGCCGTTGCGCGCGTAATCGCTGAACACCAGGAAGGTGGCGTCGAACGGAATGAACCCGCCGTGCAGGGCCAGGCCATTGGCGATCGCGGTCATGCCGAATTCGCGTACGCCGTAGTAGACGTAATTGGCGTTGGCGTCGTCGCTGGCGACCGACTTGCTGGCCTTCCACAAGGTCAGGTTGGAATGGGCCAGGTCGGCCGAGCCGCCGACGATTTCCGGCAACAGCGGCGCGAACGCCTCGATCGTGTTCTGCGAAGCCTTGCGCGAAGCGATGGTCTGGGCATCGGCCTGGGTCTTGGCGATGAAGGCATCGGCGGCAGCGATGAAATCGGCAGGCAACTCGCCACGCGAACGGCGGGTGAACTCCGCGGCCTGTTCCGGGTATTGCGCGGCGTACTGGTCGAAGCGCTGGTTCCACTCGGTCTCGCGCTGCGCGCCGGCGGCCCTGGCGTTCCACGCGGCGTAGATGTCGTCCGGGATCTCGAACGGCCCGTACGGCCATTCCAGCGCTTCGCGCGTGGCCTGCAGTTCTTCCTTGCCCAGCGGCGCGCCGTGACTGGATTCCTTGCCGGCCTTGTTCGGCGAACCAAAACCAATCGTGGTGCGGCAGCAGATCAGGGTGGGCTTGTCGGTCGACTTCAGCGCGGTGTCGATGGCTTTCTTGATCTCGACCGGATCGTGGCCGTCGACGTTGCGGATCACCTGCCAGCCATAGGCTTCGAAACGCATCGGCGTGTCGTCGGTGAACCAGCCGTCGGTGTTGCCGTCGATCGAGATGTGGTTGTTGTCCCAGAACGCGACCAGCTTGTGCAGGCCCCACGTGCCGGCCAGCGACGCGGCCTCGTGCGACACGCCTTCCATCAGGCAGCCGTCGCCCATGAACACCCACGTGCGGTGGTCGACCAGGGTCAGGTCGTCGTGGTTGTAGCGCTGCGCCAGCAGCTTTTCGGCGAGGGCGAAACCGACCGCGTTGGCGAAGCCCTGGCCCAGCGGACCGGTGGTGGTCTCGATGCCGGGGGTTTCGCTGCGCTCGGGGTGGCCGGCGGTCTTGCTGTGCAGCTGGCGGAAATGCTTCAGCTCTTCCAGCGGCAGGTCGTAGCCGCTCAGGTGCAGGGTGGCGTACTGCAGCATCGAGCCGTGCCCATTGGACAGCACGAAGCGATCACGGTCGACCCAGTGCGGGTTGCCCGGATTGTGCTTGTAGTAGTCGTTCCACAGCACTTCGGCGATGTCGGCCATGCCCATGGGCATGCCGGGGTGGCCGGAATTGGCGGCCTGCACCGCGTCGGCGGCGAGGAAACGGATGGCGTTGGCGAGCTGGCGGCGGGTGGGCGTCGTCATGGGGGCGGG
>DASRYD010000011.1:0-2928 GCA_035653955.1 Pseudoxanthomonas sp. | reverse complement strand
GGCTGCGCCGCCCACATCGCGAACAGCGCGAACACTTCGCCGACATCGTCGCGCGGCCAAGCCGGATCGCGCGCGGCCAGGTAGCCGTTGCGCAAGGCGAAGGTGGCGTCGAGCGGCACCGGCGCGGCTTCGCCGTCGAATTGTTCCTCGAAACGCTGCAACAGGCGGTCGCTGATCCGGCGCACGATCGCGGCGCTGCGATAGAAGCCTTGCATCATCTTCTCGACGGCGAGGCTTTCGGCGTCGTCGACGAAACCCAACCGCGCCGCCAGCGTCTTCTGGTAATCGAAGCGCAGGCGTTCCTCCGGCCGCCCCGCGACCAGGTGCAGGCCGTAGCGCAGGCGGCCCAGCGCGTTGCGCTCGCGGATCAGCGCCTTCGCTTCGTCGTGGCCGAGATGGCCCAGGCCGACCAGTTGCTCCAGGTCGCGCACGCCGAAGGTGCGCAGCGCCATCCAGCCCAGCGTATGCAGGTCGCGCAGGCCGCCGGGGCCTTCCTTGATGTTCGGCTCGAGGTTGTCCGAAGTGTCGCCGAAGCGCGCGTGGCGGACGCGCAATTCCTCGCGCTTGGCGGCGAAGAATTCGCGCGGCGGCCACACCCGCTTCGTGCCGATCGCGTCGGCCAGCACGGCTTCCGCCGAGGGATCCGCGCACAACGGGCGGAATTCGATCAACGCGGTCAATACCGTCTGCTCGCCTGCCGCGGCCTGCGTGCATTCGGCCGGCGAACGCACCGCGTGGCTGATCGCCAGTCCCGCGCTCCAGAGCAGCGCGAAGAATCTTGCCAATGCCTCGTGGTGCGCCTGCTGCGCTTCCGGTTCGCCCAGGACCAGCACGTCGACGTCGGATTGCGGGAACAGCTCGCCGCGCCCGTAACCGCCGACCGCGAACAGGGCCAGCGGCGCATCGTCGGGGACGCAGCGCGTCCACGCCTCCTTCAGCACGTGGTCGGCCGCGCGCGCGCGCAACGCGACGATGCGGTCGGTGGCATCGTTCTGCTCGAAACGCCGCGCCAAACGCGCCTCGACCTGGCCGAAGGAAGCCTTGGCCCGCACCGCCCACGCACCGTCGCCGTCGATGCCTGCGCCGTTGCCGGCAGAGCCTGCCCCGGACTTGATCGGGGGCCGCGAAGCGGCTTCAGGCGCGGCGGCGGGCTCGGTCACAGGTCGTTGTCGTCGCCCGGTACCCGGGTCAGGATCTCGACGCCGTCCTCGGTCACCGCGACGGTGTGCTCCCACTGCGCGGACAGCTTGCGGTCCTTGGTGACCACGGTCCAGCCGTCCGGCAGCACCTTGGTGTAGCGGGAACCCTCGTTGATCATCGGTTCGATGGTGAAGGTCATGCCCGGCTTCAGCACCACGCCTTCGCCGGCGCGCCCGTAATGCAGCACCTGCGGTTCGTCGTGGTAGACCTTGCCGATGCCGTGGCCGCAATACTCGCGGACCACGCTGAAGCGCTCTGCTTCGGCGAACTGCTGGATCGCATGGCCGACGTCGCCGAGCGTCGCGCCCGGCTTCACCGCACGGATGCCGCGGAACATCGCCTCGCGCGTGGTCTCGACCAGGCGCTTCGCCATCACCGACGGCGTGCCGACGTAATACATGCGGCTGGTGTCGCCGTGCCAGCCGTCCTTGATCACGGTGACGTCGATGTTGACGATGTCGCCGTCCTTCAGCACCTTGCCTTCGCTCGGGATGCCGTGGCAGATGACGTTGTTGACCGAAGTGCAGACGGTCTTGGGGAAGCCGCGGTAGCCGACGTTGGCGGGAATCGCCTTCTGCACGTTGACGATGTGGTCGTGGCAGATGCGGTCCAGTTCCTCGGTGGTGACGCCCGGCTTCACGAACGGGGCGACGACCTGCAGCACCTCGGCGGCCAGGCGGCCGGCCACGCGCATCTGCTCGATCTCGGCGGGGGTTTTCAGTTGGATGCCCATAGGGCGGCAATTATTGCCGATTTCCCCGAACCCGGCGCCTTCCGCAGCCGTGATTTGCGCGCAACTCATTGTTCCCGCTATACTTCCGCGGCTTTGCGGGGCATTCCCGCCAGCCGCCCATGCCGTGCGTCATCGGCAAATCCACACCTGCCGCCACAATCCGTGCCGGGGTGCCCCGAGATTCTCCAATGGAATCAATGGGTTCGGTCACGGAAGCGTCAGGGAGGCCCAACCCCGGAACCCTCAAGCCGCACCACTTCCGCGGCCGGTTCCCCTACATCGGAGTTCTACCCATGCCCCAAGTCACCATGCGCCAGATGCTGGAAGCCGGCGTGCATTTCGGCCACCAGACCCGTTACTGGAACCCGAAGATGGCCCCGTACATCTTCGGCGCGCGCGGCAAGATCCACATCATCAACCTCGAGAAGACCGTTCCGCTGTTCAACGACGCGATGAACTTCATCTCGGGCATCGCGCAGAAGCGCGGCACCATCCTGTTCATCGGCACCAAGCGCAGCGCGCGCGACGCGGTGAAGGAAGAAGCCGAACGCGCCGGCCAGCCGTACATGACCCAGCGCTGGCTGGGCGGCACCCTGACCAACTTCGCCACGGTGAAGAAGTCGGTGGCGCGCCTGAAGGAGCTGGAAGCCGCCGAGACCGACGGCACCTTCGAAAAGCTGGTCAAGCACGAAGTGCTGGGCCTGCGCCGCGAGCGCGAGAAGCTGCTGGCCTCGCTGGGCGGCATCAAGGAAATGAACCGCCTGCCGGACGCCCTGTTCGTCATCGACATCGGCCACGAGGACATCGCCATCAAGGAAGCCAAGAAGCTCGGCATTCCGGTGGTCGCGGTGGTCGACTCGAACTACGACCCGGCCCTGGTCGACTACGCCATCCCGGGCAACGACGACGCCATCCGCGCCGTGCAGCTGTACGCCCGCGCCGCCGCCGACGCGGTGCTGGAAGGCAAGGCCGCCGCCCCGAACGCCGCCAACGTG
>DASRYD010000010.1:0-2684 GCA_035653955.1 Pseudoxanthomonas sp. | reverse complement strand
CGACGAACACTTCGTCCCAGGCAATTCCGGCCCGGTCCAGCGAGCGGATGGCGGCCGCGCGGATCCTGCAGGGTTCGCCCTGCGTCGCCAGCGGCAGGGGCTTGCCGGCCTGGGCTTTCCAGTCCATCGTCGCGAACCAGGAGAAATTCTCGACGAACACGGCCTTGCCCTGCTTGCGCCTGTCGTCCGGCCGCAACACCAGGGCAGCGTCGATCTCGCCTTGCTCATGGGCCAGCATCAGTTCGCGGGTACCGCCGATGCGCATCTCGACCCGGAGACCCGCGTCGAGGTCGCGGATGCGCCGCAGCAGCGAGGGCAATTCGCCTCCGACCAGCAGATGGTTGATGCCGACGACCAGTCGCCGTTGTTCCTTCTCGAACGCCGCCACCGCGGCATCGTGTGCCGAGATCAGATCGCGCGCCGCGCCGAGGAAGGCCTCCCCCTCCGCGGAAAGGCGCACGTGGCGGGGCGTCCTCTCCAGCAGGCGGCGGCCGAGCTGCTCCTCCAGCCGGCGCAGCTTGAGGCTGACCGCGGACTGGGTGACGCCCAGTGCGTCGCCCGCGCGGGTGAAGCTGTGCAGCTCGGCGGCGAGCACGAAGGCCTTCACCGCACCGATGTCCAGGGTTTCGACGAGCATCCGGCGAAGATTCGTTTTGGAAATTGCAGATATATGTATAGAGTGGTTTTCGTCATCCATCAAGGCGCTTATCGTTTCCGCAATCCGGCAACGCAGGCAGAACGTCCCCATGAATCGCTTGATCTGCATGACCCTCACGATGCTGGCTGGCATGGCCGCGCGGGATGTTCCCGCGCAGGAATCGCCGTTGCGCGGGACCTGGACCCTGGTCGCGGCCGACAAGATCCTGCCCGGTGGGGAAGTGGTGCGCGACTACGGCGAGAATCCGAAAGGCAGGCTGGTCGTGGACGCGGCGGGCCGTTACTCGCTGCAGATATTCAAGTCGGAGCGCTTGCGTTTCGGCACCGACGACAAGGCCAAAGGAAGCGCGGACGAGTACAAATCCGCCGCCATGGGCAGCAGCACCCATTACGGCACCGTCGCGATCGACGACGCGAACGGCCTGCTGGTGTTCTCGATCGAAGGCTCCTCCTTCCCCAACTGGGAAGGCACGGTGCAGAAGCGCCAATACGAACTCGACGGCGGCAGGCTTACCTACAGGGTGCCGCCCCGCGCGGATGGAAGCATTCCCGTTTCGATATGGCGCAGACTCGATTGATCGCACGCGGCGCCCGCATGGGGCCGTAGGCCGGCAAGGACTGCAACCGCGTTCGCCGTCGGCGTATCCCAATCAGGTCAGCGGGGCGCCGTCCCGCGAAACCGGTCGCCCCATGAATGCATTCACGCTTGCCGCCGCAGCGTGCCTCGCCGCCGTTCCGACGGCCATGGCCGCGCCGCTGGACGCCTTCATCGAGGCCTACGCGCAAGATCATGCCTTCAGCGGCAGCGTGTTGGTCCAGGCGGGCGGGGAGGTCAGGTACGCGGGCAGTTTCGGTCTTGCCAGCATCGCGTTCGATGTACCCAACGATGCGCGCACGCGCTATCCGATCGCGTCGATCACCAAGCTGTTCACGAGCACGTTGATCCTGCAACTGCGCGATGAAGGCCGGCTCGACCTGGATCGGAGCGTGCGGACCTACCTGCCCGATTACCGCGGCGAGGCGGGCGACAAGGTCACGGTCAGGCAATTGCTGAACCACACCTCGGGCCTGCCCAGCTACGACCGGATCACGGATGCCGCGTCGGCCATCCGCGACGGCATGCCGGTATACCAGCTCCCGCACGATACCGATGCATTGCTGGCGCGCTACGCCAGCGGGAGACTGGTGTCCGCGCCGGGGACGAAGTTCGAGTACAACAACGCCGATTACGTGGTGCTGGGCAAGATCGTCGAACGCCTGCGCGGCGAGACTTTCGAGCGGGCGCTTCGACAGTACCTGCTGCAACCCCTCGGGCTGCAGGACAGCGGCATGCTGCGCCAGGATGCGACGGTGCCGCGCCTGGCCGAGACCTACTTCCACCGTACCGCAAATGGCCCGCTGACCCCGGACCTGCCGTCGTATCCCGAGAACTGGTATGCCGCGGGCGCCATGTACGCCACGCCGCGGGATCTTCTTGCGTTCGCCAACGCATTGTTCGGCGGCAGGATCCTGGCCAAGGATTCGATGGCGCAACTGCTCGCTCCGGGCCTCGACGACTACGGGCTGGGCCTGTGGGTCTACGAAACCGCGGCCAATGGCCGCACCCATCGCGTGGCCAAGCGCCCGGGCCGGATCATGGGGGCGCATGCCCAGTTGTACCGTTTCCTCGATCGCGACGTCACCGTGATCGTCCTGGCCAACACGGACGCGGCGGACACCGACGAGTTCGTCGCGAGCATCGGCAGCGAAGTCCTGCGCGCCGCGGATGGCGTCGAAGGCGGAGGCGTGTACATCAACGCCCCGCACATTCCTCAGGCCATGGCCTTGTGCGATTCGAACGGCAACAACTGCGCGCCTTCGCGGACGATGGCGAAGCCCGCCGTGTCGAGGAGTTCGCGGTCGGCGTCGACCAGCACCAGGATATTGCCGGCTTCGATCTCGGCGTTGAACTTGCGCCGGATCGGATCGGGCAGGGCCGCGCCGACCAGCGCCGACGCCCAGCCGCCGACGATCGCGCCGGCCACCGT
>DASRYD010000009.1:0-3082 GCA_035653955.1 Pseudoxanthomonas sp. | reverse complement strand
GCAGGTCGGTCGCCACCGCGACCAGGCCGCCGCGCGCGTGCACGGCTTCTGCCAGCGCCTTGTAGTCGCGGATCCCGCCGAAGGTGTCGGGGTACTGCAGCAGCACGCCGAAGGCATCGGCGCCGGCGGCTTCCGCATCGTCGCCGAACGCCAGTTCGATGCCCAGCGGCTCGGCGCGGGTCTTCAGCACTTCGACGGTCTGCGGGTGCACGCCGTTGGAGACGAAGAACAGGTTCGATTTCGACTTGGCCGAACGCTTGGCCAGAGTCATCGCCTCGGCGGCGGCGGTGGCTTCGTCCAGCAGCGAGGCGTTGGCGATGTCCATGCCGGTCAGGTCGGCGCACATCTGCTGGAAATTGACCAGCGCTTCCATGCGGCCCTGCGAGATCTCCGCCTGGTACGGCGTGTACGCGGTGTACCAGGCCGGGTTCTCCAGCACGTTGCGCAGGATCACGTTCGGCGTATGGGTGCCGTAATAGCCCTGGCCGATGAAGCTGCGGAACACGTCGTTCTTCGCGGCGATCGCGCGGATTTCCTGCAGCGCCTCGACTTCGGTCATCGAGCCGCGCAGCGCCAGGGCGCCGGTCGCGGCGATGCTGCCGGGAACGATCGCCTCGGTCATCGCATCGAGCGAATCGTGGCCGACGGCGCGCAGCATCTGCGCGATCTCGGCGTCGTTGGGGCCGATGTGGCGTTCGACGAAGGCGTCGTGGTGCTCGAGGTCGAGCAGGCTGGGGGCGCGCGGGGACGGCTGGGACATGGCGGGCATCCGGAAAGGGGGCGAAAGTGGTCGCGCACGCTGGCGCGCGCTTGCCCCTCTGTCCTTTTGCCTGAGAGTTTGGAAGCGGGAACTTCGCTTCGTGCCCCTTCGGCGCCGGCTCCCGCCTCGCGGCCGGCCGATCTCTCCAGAGTTGTGCTGCGGCGGTGGTATTCGGCCTGAGCGATTACGGGCTTTTGCGCCTTCGGCAGCGGGGCCGGGGCCCGCGCTTCTCCCACCGGGAACTGCCTGCGAATTATAGCCGGTGCCGGGCGGCCACGCCGTGCAGCGAGTAGCATGTCGGCCCCGCGGCGCCCGCCGTGTTCAGGAATTCCCATGTCGATCCAGTCCAAGGCCCGCCGCGACGCGAAGAAGCGCAGGGCGCAGAAGGAGCTCAATCGGGCCCGGGCCAGCGCGCCGAGGGTCGAGGCGCACGCCGAACTGCGCAACCCGCAGGGCGAACTGCTGGCCGGCATCGTGCGCCAGGCGGGGGTGTGGGTGCTGGGCATGGACGGGCGCATCGCCGGCAGTTCCGACAGCGCCGCCGAGGTACTGGCGATGATCAAGCGCGCCGCCGCCCTGCACGAAGAACAGGGGCAGCCGGTGCGATTGGTCTATTCGGACGAACTGCGCGACACCGCGGTGATCGAAGCCGCTGCGCAGGGCATGACCCTGGAACAGTACGAGCGGCAACTGGAAACCGAGATGCGTGCGAATGCGAACGCCGGCGAAGGTGAAGCGACACCGTAGGCCGATGTGTGAGCCGCTAGCCGCTCGCACGACCACACGCGCAGCGGCTTCTCAAAACCCCTTGCTGACCGATACGCCCGCGCCCCAGTCGGGACCGCCGTCGGTGAAGCCGTGGCTGGCGTACAACTGCACGCGTCCGCCGCTGTTCGTCGGTCGCGAATAGAACAGCGTGGCATCGCGGCGGTCATCTCGGTCGCGCGTGCTGGCGCTGCGGTATTCGACCATCGCGCCGACCCGGCCGTTGCCGGCAGCGCGGCTCAAGCCGAGGTTGCCGCTGTTCACCCGGTCCAGATCAATGTATTTCGAATCGCCCAGGCGGGTCCGGCCGATGCCGCCGAACAACATCGTGCCGTCGAAGTCGCGGTAAAGATCGATGCTGGCGCCGTAATCGTTGGCGCCGGTGCCCAGGCCCTTGTTCTCGTCGGCGGTGGCGATCTTCGCGTTGATGCCGAGGTCGATGCCGGCGCGCTGGCCCATCGGCAACGACCAGGTCAGCGCCGTGGCGACGTCGCCGATACCCGAGGCGGTGCCGCGTTCGGGCCTGTTGCCGGTGGACGGATCGCTGCCACCCAGCAACGGCAGACGGCCGCGTCCCAACGGGTTGTCGTTGTCCACGCCGCCGACGCCCGGCACCACGTCGGGATCGCCGGAAACGTGCAGCCACGGCACGCTGACGCGCGCGCGGAAGATGCCGCGGGTCCAGGTCGCGGTGACCGGCACGGTGAGGATATCGGTGCGGGTATCGCTGCCGTACTTGCCGCTGCTGTAGTCGACGCCGCTACCGAGGGTGAAACCGTCGCGGGCCTGGGCGGCGCCGCACAGCGCCAGGACGATGGCGGCGCAAACGATGCGAAGAGTCATGGGAGCCTTTTCGAAAGGAAAGTGGCCAGGCGCATCCTTGTGCCTGGCCGGGGAGGCGATGATCCGTGCGTGGCTCAGTGGCCCAGCAGCGGGCGGACCAGCGGCAGGCTGGGGCGCGCATCCACGCCGATGTTGACGCGGCCGCTGCCTTGCATGTCCAGCGATGGGCGTTCGGCGCGGGCCTTGACCGAGGTGGCGGCGTCGGCGCCGATGTCGACGCTGCCTTGGCTGGTACTGGCGTTCACGCCGATCCGGTTCGACGAAGTCAGTCCCGAGGTCGCCGAGGAAACCGCATTGCCGACGCTGCGTCCGACCTGGTCGCCGGTGCTGTGCGCGGTGGACACCACGTTGCCCAGTTTGTAGCCCAGCTGTTGCGCGACCTTGCCCCAGCCGAGGCCATCGGCGCGCAGCTCCTGCACCATGTCGACGCCTGCGTCGAGGTTGGCGGCGTTGCCGTCGGCGACCAGTTGCGAGGCCAGCGCCAGGGTGTTGTCGATCGAGCCATAGCTCATCGCGGCCTGGCCATCGGCGCCGCTGTGCAGGTCGCCGACGATGTCGGCGGCGGCGTCGACCGAACCCGCAGCTTCCGCATAACGCTGAACCAGCTTGTTGCCGGTCGCGTTGAGGCGGCTGGAAGCCTGGGCGGCGGCCTTCGTCGAGGCTTGCGTGGCGGTCGAGACACCGCGCTGCAGGGTGCCGTTGGCCTGGCCTTGG
>DASRYD010000008.1:0-14648 GCA_035653955.1 Pseudoxanthomonas sp. | reverse complement strand
CGGTCGGTGGTCATGCCGTCCGGAGCGCCGCTCCAGGCCGGATGCCGCAGCCACAGGCGGCGCGGGCCGAGCGAGCCTTGTTGCGGGTCGAAATCGTAGGCCCAGGTGCGGCCGGGTCCGGTCTCGTTGACGTACATGGTCCGTCCATCTCTCGACCAAGTCGGCCCGTTGACGATGTGCATGCCTCGTGCGTGCACGCTGCAACTGCCATCGGCGTCGAAACGATAAAGAGAACCGGTGGCGCGTTCGCAAGCCATGTCCGTGGTGCCCGCCCAGAAGCGGCCGTGGGCATCGCACTTGCCGTCGTTGAAACGATTGCCTGCAGGCTCCTGCGCGGGTGCGTGCAATCGCGTCAGCGAGGCATCGGCGGGGTCGAAAATGGCGAAGCCGTTGCGCAGGGTCACAAGCAGGCCCGGCTTCCCCGCGCGTGCGGCCATGGCGCTGACGGGCTCATCGAAATTCCAGCTGCGGCGCGCGCCGCTGTCCGGATCGAACCGATGCAGGCGCTGGCCGAGGATGTCGACGAAATACAGCGCCTGTTCGCGCGCCGACCAGAAAGCGCCTTCACCGAGTTCGGCGGCCAGCGGCCAAACGCAACGGATCGGGCCACGCGCCAGCAACTCCTTCATAGTCGCGTCGTCGGCTCAATGCGAATCGCGGCCGACCCCATCGCCGCTGCCGCCGACCAGGATGTCGAGGTCGGCGCCGAGATGGGCCTGCTGCACGTGGTCGACGTACAGCTTGGCCCAACCGCGGGTAGGGCGCGGCGGCTCGCGCCATTCGGCGCGGCGTCGCGCCAGTTCGGCATCGTCCACGTCCAGGTGCAGGCGCCGGCCGGGCACGTCCAGTTCGATGAAATCGCCATCGCGGACCAAGGCCAGCGGACCGCCGGCCGCGGCTTCGGGGGAAACATGCAGCACCACGGTGCCGTAGGCGGTGCCGCTCATGCGCGCGTCGGAAATGCGCACGAGGTCGGTGATGCCGCGGCGAAGCAATTTGGGCGGCAACGGCATGTTGCCGACCTCGGCCATCCCGGGGTAACCGCGCGGGCCGCAATTCTTCAGCACCATCACGCAGGTCTCGTCGATGTCCAGCGCCTCGTCGTCGATGCGCGCCTTCAGGTCCTCGATGTCCTCGAACACCACGGCACGACCACGGTGCCGCAGCAGGTTCGGCGATGCCGCCGCCGGTTTGATCACCGCGCCGTCGGGCGCCAGATTGCCGCGCAGCACGGCGATGCCGGCTTCGGGCTTGAAGGGTTCCTCGGCGGTGCGGATGACTTCACGGTTCCAGCACGGCGCGTTGGCGATGTTCTCGCCCAACGTGCGGCCCGCGGCGGTCATCGCATCCAGGTGCAGGTGCGGGGCGATCTCGCGCAACACCGCCGGCAAGCCGCCGGCGTAGTAGAAATCTTCCATCAGATAGCGGCCGGAGGGCTTCAGATCGACCAGGCAAGGCAAGCGCGAACCGATCCGATCCCAGTCGTCGAGGCTGAGCTGCACTCCGATGCGTCCGGCCAGGGCCTGCAGATGGATCACCGCATTGGTCGAGCCCCCGATCGCGGCATTGGCCATGATCGCGTTCTCGAACGCCGCGCGAGTGAGGATCCGGGACATGCGCAGGTCTTCATGGACCATCTGCACGATGCGGCGGCCGCTCAGCTGCGCCAGGCGGAAGCGTCGCGAATCGACCGCGGGAATGGCGGCGTTCTCGGGCAGGGACAGCCCCAGCGCCTCGACCATGCTGGCCATCGTCGAAGCCGTGCCCATGGTCATGCAACTGCCTTTGGAGCGCTGCATGCAGGCTTCGGCCTCGACGAATTCCTCCTGCTTCAGCGCGCCGGCACGGACCATTTCCGACATCTGGATGACGCCGGTGCCCGAGCCGACCGGCTGGCCGCGCCAGTTGCCCGACAGCGAAGGGCCTGCAGAGAGACCGATGGTGGGCACGTCGACGCTGGCTGCGCCCATCAACAGCGAAGGCGTGGTCTTGTCGCAGCCCATCAACAGCACCACGCCGTCGATCGGGTTGGCGCGGATCGATTCTTCCACGTCCATGCTGGCCAGATTGCGGAACAGCATCGCGGTGGGGCGCATCTGGGTCTCGCCCAGCGACATCACCGGGAATTCCAGCGGGAATCCGCCGGCTTCATAGACGCCGCGCTTGACGTGTTCGGCCAGCTCGCGCAGCGAGCTGTTGCACGGGGTCAGTTCCGACCAGGTATTGCAGATGCCGATCACCGGCCGGCCGTCGAACATGTCGTGCGGGGCCCCCAGCTCCTTCAGCCAACTGCGATAGTAGAAACCCTGTTTTCCGTCACGGCCGAACCATTCCTGACTGCGCCGGCGCGGTTTCTTGGGAGAGTCCATAGAGGGGCGAATCCTGTGGCCTGCGGGCGAAAGCGATTGACCGTGCTGGGTGGCATGGTGCTTTACGCCGGCGATGCTACAGGGCATATTGATACTGTAAAAATAACAAATTGAGCGTTATCGATATAAATATGTTCATCGATACGCGAATCATGGGAGGCCCACAAATGCAGCATCCAGACGCGGCGGCAACGCCGGCGGATACCACGTCCATCGGTCGGGCCCGCTACCCCGAGTTGTCGGGCCGGCGGGTGTTCATCACGGGCGGCGGCAGTGGCATTGGCGCCGCGCTGGTCGAAGCCTTCGCCCGCCAGGGTGCGCACGTGGCATTCGTCGACGTCGCCGTGGAGGCCGGTGCCGCGCTGGCCGACCGCATCGCCGCGCAAGGGCACCCGAAACCCTGGCAGCGACGCTGCGACGTGGTCGACGTGGCCGCTCTGCAGCAAGCCATTGCCGATGCGTCGGCCGAATTGGGCGACTTCCACGTACTGGTCAACAACGTCGGCAGCGACGACCGCCATGCGCTGGCCGATGTCACCCCGGAATACTGGGACCGGCGCGTTGCGATCAACCAGCGTCCGGCGTTCTTCGCGATCCAGTCGGTCGTGCCGGGCATGCAGCGGCTGGGCGGCGGTTCGATCGTCAACGTGGGTTCCACCGGTTGGCAGACCAAGACCGGCGGCTATCCCGTCTACGCCACGGCCAAGTCGTCGGTGAACGGTTTGACCCGGGGCCTGGCGCGCGAGTTGGGGGCGTCGCGCATCCGCGTCAACGTGGTCACGCCGGGCTGGGTGATGACCCAGCGCCAGATCGAACTGTGGCTGGACGAGGAAGGCGAGCGGGAACTGAAGCGCAACCAGTGCCTGCCGGACAAGGTGCTTCCGGAGGACATCGCCGCGATGGTGCTGTTCCTGGCTTCGGACCAATCGCGCGCTTGCACCGCACAGGAATTCGTCGTCGACGCCGGCTGGTCCTGAGGCTGCCGGCGGTCGAGCGGCTAGAGCGGCCCGTAGGTCTCGCTTGCCGCGTCGCGCAGCGCCTGCAGGGCGATTTGCGCGCCCGGCGACAGCAGCCAGTCGGTACGGGTGACGATCCCGAACGAATCCATCTTGCAGGACAGTTCCACCGGCACGATCCCGACCATGCCGAAATCGGCGTAATGCCGGGCCACGTCCCGCGGCACGACCGCCAGATAATCGCTTTCCTGCAGCATCTTGGTCAGGAACAGCAGCGCGGCGGTGCCGATGACCCGCTGCGGAGCCTGCAAGCCGGCGCTCTGGAACATCAGTTCGAAGCGATGGCGCAGGACGCTGCCCTCCGGCGGCACGATCCACATGGCCTTGGCCAGGTCGTCCAGCCCCGGGCGAGGCAGGGAAAAGATCGGATGTTCCGGCCGGGCGATGACGCAGATGTCTTCCTCGGCGAGCGCTTCGTACTGCAGGTTGCGCTTGTCGTGGCGTGCGAACAGGCGGCCCACCATCAGGTCGAGACGGTTCTGCTCCAGCCGTTCCAGCAGTACGTCGCTGCTCTCCACCAGCAAGGAGACCTGCAGATCGGGATTGGCCTGGGAGATCCGGGCCAGCGCTATGGGCAGCAGGCTGATCGCGGGCCCCGCGATCGATCCGATCGACACGGTGCCGGCCCGACCGGCCTTCAGCGCCTCGATCTCCGCCCCGGCCGCACCCAGGCTGGACAGGGCGATCCGGGCGTAGCGGATCATGCTCTCGCCGTACCACGAGGGTCGCATGCCCCGCGGCAGGCGTTCGAACAGGGACACCCCCAGCATGTCTTCCAGGTCCTTGAGCAGCTTGGAAGCCGCCGGCTGGGACATGTTCAGTACTTCGGCGGCGCGGTGGATATTGCCTTCCTCCTCGATCGCGATCAGCAGCATCAGCTGACGGGTCTTGAGGCGCGCGCGGATGAACCAAGGAGCGGGATGCATGGCGGCTTCGTATAATTGGATATATATAGATTACGACGAAATATGTATTTGTCGCATATCGATTTCCGCCCCACTATCGCAGCGTCACCGCCGCCCGCGGGCACGCGGGCTGGGCTGGCTTTCCAATGGCAGGGTGGAACACGATGCGCTTGATCCAGTTTCTCGACGACGCGGGCGGTACGCAGGTCGGCGTGGTCGATCCGCAAGGCCAGTGGGTGCAGGCCCTGGAGGGCGTGGATTCCGCCTACGCACTGGCCACGCTCGCCATCCGGAACGGTCATGGCCTGCAACAGCAGGCTGCGCTGCATGGCGCCGGAAGCAGGTACGACTACTCGCAGCTACTTGCGGAGGAGCGCGTGCTGACCCCATTGCACCACGCCGATCCGGCGCATTGCCGCGTCACCGGTACCGGCCTGACCCATCTGGGCAGCGCTTCGGCGCGCGACGCGATGCACCAGAACCTCAAGCAGCAGTCCGACGCCGGCACGCTGACCGATTCGATGCGGATGTTCCAGTGGGGCGTGGAAGGCGGGATTCCGGCGGGCGATGCGCCGGGCGCGCAACCGGAATGGTTCTACAAGGGCGATGGCGGCATCGTCGCTGCGCCGGGTGCGGCGTTGTCGTCGCCGGATTTCGCCCTGGATGGCAGCGAGGAGCCGGAACTGGTCGGCCTGTACCTGATCGGTCCGGATGGCGTACCGCACCGGCTGGGTTTCGCCGTCGGCAACGAGTTTTCCGATCATGTCACCGAGCGCCAGAACTACCTGTATCTCGCCCATTCCAAGTTGCGCGCCTGCGCGATCGGGCCGGAATTGCGCGTCGGCGAACTCCCGCGCGACCTGCGTGGCGCCAGCCGCGTGCTGCGCGACAACAAGGTGTTGTGGGAGAAGCCGTTCCTGACCGGCGAAGCCAACATGTGCCACTCGATCGCCAACCTGGAATACCACCATTTCAAATACGTCGAACACCGCCGTCCCGGCGACGTCCACCTGCATTTCTTCGGCACGGCCACGCTGAGTTTCGCCGATGGGGTGCGCACCGAACCGGGCGACGTGTTCGAGGTCGAGCTGCCCGATCTCGGCGCACCGCTGCGCAATCCGTTGCGCGGAGTGGCATCGGGGTTCGCGCTGCATGGCGTCCGTCCGTTGTAGGCCATCGCGGTGGTATGGCGTTCATGACGATAACGGGAGGAGGAATCGTGAAGAAGGCATTGATACTGGCAGCGATGCTGCTGGCCGTGGGCGGTTGTTCGCGAGGCGGCGGCGACGGATCGGCGGGCAAGATTACCGTCGGTTTCAGCCAGGTCGGCGCGGAAAGCGAGTGGCGTACCGCCAATACCGCCTCGGTGCGCGCGGCGCTGGAAGCGCCCGGTTTCGACCTGAAGTTTTCCGACGCGCAGCAGAAGCAGGAGAACCAGATCAAGGCGCTGCGTTCGTTCATCGCCCAGCGCGTCGACGTGATCGCGTTCTCGCCGGTGGTCGAATCCGGCTGGGAAACCGTGCTGCGCGAGGCCAAGGCCGCGCGGATCCCGGTGGTGCTGACCGATCGCGCGGTCAAGGTCTCCGATGAGTCGCTGTACGCCACGTTCATCGGTTCGGATTTCGTCGAGGAAGGCCGCAAGGCCGCGCGCTGGCTGTTGCAGGACAGCGAGGGCAAGCCGGGACCGGTGCGGGTCGTCGAGTTGCAGGGTACGGTCGGCTCCGCGCCCGCCATCGATCGCATGAAAGGTTTCCATGAAATTCTCGATGCCGACAAGCGCTTCCAGGTGGTGCGGTCGCAGAGCGGCGATTTCACCCGGGCCAAAGGCAAGGAAGTCATGGAAGCCTTCCTCAAGGCCGAGGATGGCAGGATCGATGCATTGTTCGCGCACAACGACGACATGGCGATCGGCGCGATCCAGGCGATCGAGGAAGCCGGACTGAAGCCGGGCCAGGACATCCGCATCGTGTCCATCGACGGCGTACGCGGGGCGTTCGAAGCGATGAAGGCCGGCAAGCTCAACGCGACCGTCGAATGCAACCCCCTGCTCGGCCCCCGTCTGGCGGAATTGATCCGCGACGTGCACGCCGGCAAACCGGTGCCCCGGCGCGTGGTGGTCGAGGAGGGCGTGTTCGTCGCCAGCCAGGCGGCGGCCGAATTGCCAAAGCGCAAGTATTGAGGCGCCGGCATGTCGTCGACCCCGGCAGTGGTGCTTGAGGCGCGCGGGCTGGGCAAGCGTTTCGGCGCCACGCTGGCGCTGGAGGACGTCGACCTGACCCTGCGTACCGGCGAAGTGCACGCGCTGATGGGCCAGAACGGCGCCGGCAAGTCGACCCTGATCAAGCTGCTGACCGGCGTGGAGCGCCCGGATGGCGGCGAACTGCGCCTGCAAGGCCGCGTCATCGCGCCGGCCACCCCGTTGCAGGCGCAGCACGCGGGCATCAGCACGGTGTACCAGGAAGTGAACCTGTGCCCGAATCTGTCGGTCGCGGAGAACCTGTACGCCGGCCGCTATCCGCGTCGCCGCCTGCTCGGCACGATCGACTGGGCGCAGGTGCGGCGCGGCGCGCGCGAGCTGCTGGGGCAACTGCACCTGGACATCGACGTGGATGCGCCGCTGGGCGGCTATCCCGTGGCGGTGCAGCAGATGGTGGCCATCGCGCGCGCGCTGGGCGTTTCGGCGCGCGTGCTGATCCTGGACGAGCCCACTTCGAGCCTGGATGAAAGCGAGGTCAAGGAACTGTTTCGGGTCATCGCGCAACTGCGCGCGCGCGGCATGGCGATCCTGTTCGTCACCCACTTCCTCGACCAGGTCTACGCGGTCAGCGATCGCATCACGGTACTGCGCAATGGCCGTCGGGTCGGCGAATACGCCGTTGCCGAACTGCCGCAGCCTGCCCTGATCGCGGCCATGGTGGGACGGGAAGTGCAGCTGGCCGATGCGGTCGGCGCGTCGGGGCAGGCGAAGGCCGATGCGCCGGTCATGCTGGATGCGCAGGGCCTGGGCTCGCACGGCAAGCTGTATCCCACCGACTTGCGGGTGCATCGCGGCGAGGTGTTGGGACTGGGTGGGTTACTGGGATCCGGGCGCACCGAACTGGCGCGGTTGCTGTTCGGCCTGGATCGCGCCAGGCAGGGACGATTGCGCATCGAAAACCAGGAAGTGGCCCTGCATCATCCCGCGGACGCGGTGCATCGCGGCCTGGCGCTGTGCCCGGAGGAACGCAAGACCGAAGGCATCGTCGCCGAGCTGTCGGTGCGCGAGAACATCGTATTGGCGCTGCAGGCGCGACTGGGCTGGCGGCGTTTCCTGTCGCGCACCAAACAGGATGAACTGGCGCGCAGGCTGGTCGAGGCGCTGGGCATCAAGACCGCGGACATCGAGACGCCGGTCGGACAATTGTCCGGCGGCAACCAGCAGAAGGTGGTGCTGGCACGCTGGCTGGCGACCGAACCGAAGCTGCTGATCCTCGACGAACCGACCCGCGGCATCGACATCGCCGCCAAGCAGGATCTGATGGCCGAGGTGCTGCGGCGCGCCCGCCAGGGCATGGCGGTCCTGTTCATTTCCGCCGAAATCGACGAGCTCGCGCGTCTGTGCGACCGCATCGCCGTCATGCGCGATCGGCGCAAGGCGGGCGAACTGCCCGGCGGCTGTGGCGAGCCGCAGGTGCTGGCGATGATCGCCGGCAATTGAGCGGAAACGATGATCGAAACAATGCCCCCGCAAGCGCCTCCCGGACTGCCGCCATGGCGGCGACGCCTGGGGACGTGGCTGGCGCAACCGTTGTTCTGGCCGTTGCTGACCCTGGCGCTGCTGCTGGTCGGCAATGGGTTGCTGAATCCCGGCTTCCTGGCCCTGCAATGGCGCGACGGGCATCTGTACGGCAACCTGGTCGACATCGCCAACCGTGCCGCGCCTCTGGCGCTGGTGTCGCTGGGCATGACCCTGGTCATCGCGGTGCGTGGCCTGGATATTTCGGTCGGCGCGGTACTGGCGATGGCCGCCACGGTTGCAGTCTGGACGATCGGCCATCGATCGGGCGATGGTCTGGCGCCGCTGTTCCTGGCCATCGCCGCAGCGCTGGCGACCGGTATGGTGTGCGGGTTGTGGAACGGGCTGCTGGTCGCCAGGGTCGGCATGCAGCCGATCGTCGCGACCCTGGTGCTGATGGTGGCCGGGCGCGGCATCGCCCAGTTGCTCGGCGGCGGCCAGATATTGACGGTCTACTACTCGCCGTATTCGTTCCTCGGCAATGGCTTCCTGCTCGGCCTGCCATTCTCGCTGTTCGTCGTGGCCTTCGCGTTCGCTTTGCTGCATGGGCTGCTGGGGCGCACCGCGCTGGGCCTGTTCGTGCGCTCAATCGGCCACAACCCATTGGCCGCCCACGTGGCCGGCGTACGCGCCCGGACGATCACGATCGCGGCCTACGTGGTCTGCGCGCTGACCGCGGCGACGGCCGGCCTGCTGGTCAGTTCCAACGTCAGCAGTGCCGATGCCAACAACGCCGGCCTGTTGCTGGAACTGGACGCGATCCTCGCGGTGGCGCTGGGTGGAACGGCATTGGGCGGCGGGCGCTTCCGCCTGGCCGGCAGCCTGGTGGGCGCATCGATCATCCAGACCCTGACCACGACGATCTATGCGGTCGGCGTGCCGCCCCAGGTCAACCTCGTGGTGAAGGCCGTGCTGGTGTTCGTGGTGATGTTGCTGCAGTCGGCCGAATTCCGCGCATGGGTCCGTGGGCTGCCGATGAGCCTGCAGCGGAAGTCGCAACCATGAATGCCGTCGCGATAGCACCGGCCAGACGCGCGTTCTGGCGCAACCCGGCCCATGCGCCGTTGCTGGTCACGCTGGCGCTGTTCGTCGCCATGGCCGGCGCGGGCGGCGTGCTCTACGACGGTTTCCTCTCGCCGCAGGTGTTCCTCAACCTGCTGGTCGATAACGCCTTCCTGTGCATCGTCGCAGTCGGGATGACCTTCGTGATCCTGAGCGGCGGCATCGATCTTTCCGTCGGCGCCGTGGTCGCCTTCAGCACCGTGTTGCTGGCTCAGTTGGTGCAGCATCATGCCTGGCACCCGCTGGCGGCGATCGCGCTGGTGCTGGCGGCCGGCACCGGTTTCGGCGCATTGATGGGTACGCTGATCCAGCGCTTCCGCCTGCAGCCGTTCGTGGTGACCTTGGCCGGCATGTTCCTGGCGCGGGGTGCGGCGACCCTGATCAGCGTGGATTCGATCGCCATCGACCATCCGCTGATGACGTCGATCGCCTACCTGCGGATTCCGCTCGGTGGCGGCAACAGCTTGTCGGTGGGCGCGCTGGTCGCGTTGCTGGTGGTGGCGCTGGGCATGCTGCTGGCCGGCGCGACCCGTTTCGGCCGCACCGCTTACGCGATCGGCGGCAACGAGGCGGCGGCGCGGCTGATGGGCCTGCCGGTGGATGCCACCGCGGTCAAGGTCTACGCATTGAGCGGTTTTTGCGCCGCACTGGCCGGCGTGGTGTACACGTTCTACATGCTGTCCGGTTACAGCCAGCATGCCGCGGGGCTGGAGCTGGATGCGATCGCCGCGGTGGTGATCGGCGGCACCCTGCTGAGCGGCGGCAGCGGCTACGTGGCCGGCACCCTGGCCGGGGTGCTGGTGCTGGGCATGATCCAGACCCTGATCGCCTTCGACGGCGAGCTGAGTTCCTGGTGGACGCGGATCGCCATCGGCAGCCTGCTGCTGGTGTTCTGCCTGTTGCAGCGGTTGCTGTGGCGAAAGCGGTAGGGCCGCGAATGCGGCGTGCCGCACGGCATCTCGCGGGTGCACGCGACGCGCGACGAAACGAATGAAGAGGAGGACGGCGATGGCCGTTGGGACACCTGCAAACCAGGCCATGGCGAACGATGCGGTCGAACCCGCGCAGCGCCTCGGGCTGCGCGAGAAAATCGGCTACGGCCTGGGCGATGCCGGCGGCAACGTCATCATCGTGTTGATGATGAATTTCCTCAACTTCTTCTACACCGACGTTTACGGGATATCGCCGGCGACGGTGGGGTTGATATTCCTGGTGATCCGGGTGTTCGACGCGTTCGTGGATCCGGTGATGGGCGTGGTCGCCGACCACACGCGCAGCCGCTGGGGCCGCTACCGTCCATGGCAGCTGTGGGTGGCCGTGCCGCTGGGCGTCGTCGCGGTGCTGGCGTTCACCGTGCCGCCATGGCAGGGCGACGCGCGCATCGCCTGGGCATGCGTCACCTACCTGCTGTTGTCGCTGGGCTATACCGCGATCAACGTGCCGTATTGCGCGCTGATCAACGCCATGACCGTGTCGCGACGGGAAGTGGTGTCGTGCCAGTCGTGGCGGTTCGCCCTGTGCGGCGCGGCCGCGTTGCTGGTGTCGATGTCGCTGCCCTGGCTGGTCAAGGCCTGGGATGGGGGGCAGGGCGCAGCACGCGGTTACCAGCTGTCGGTGGCGGCGATGAGCGCGCTCGCCGTGGCGATGCTGCTGTGCTGCTTCTTCTGGGTACGGGAGCGCATTCCGGCGAAGGCCGAGCCGTTCTCGCCGCGCCGCCTGCTGGAGGCGCTGCGCCGCAACGACCAGCTGCAGCTGATGCTGGTCATATCGTTCCTGCTGATCACCATCCTCAATCTGCGCGGCGGCGGCTACCTGTATTTCATCACCTACGTGCTGCATGGCGGCGCGGGGTTCGCTTCGCTGTTCTTCGGCATGGTCGCCGTCTCGGCGATCGCCGGCGCCGTGCTGGTCAACCCGTTGGCGCGGCGGATGGATACGGTCCGGCTGTACCGCAATGTGAACCTGGCGATGGCGGGGCTCTCGGTGCTGATGTGGTTCGTCCCCGGCGGTGCGCAATGGCAGACGACCTGGCTGGTGGCGATCTTCTGCAGCGGCGTGGTGCTGGGGCTATGCCTGCCGTTGCACTTCTCGGTGATGGCGTTCGCCGACGACTACGGCCAGTGGAAGACCGGCGTGCGCTCGTCGGGCATGAACTTCGCCTTCAACCTGGTGTTCATCAAGCTGGCCTGGGCGGCGGGCGCCGGGATCATCGCGCTGGTGCTTTACCTGGTCCGCTACAAGGCCGGCGTGGCGCAGACGCCCGTTTCGCTCGGTGGCATCACCGCGATGCAGACCCTGATCCCGGCGGTGATCCACCTGCTGCTGGCGTTCGCGCTGGGCTATTGCCGGCTCGACGACGCGACCATGCGGCGCATCGGCCACGACCTCGAACAACGTACCGCCTGACCCCATCGGATCCATTCGCAATGTCCAATCCGCAAGACCTCGATCTCCACGCCATCCGCATCACTTCGCCGTTCTGGACCCAGTACCAGGCGCTGGTCCGCGACGTGGTGGTGCCCTACCAGTGGCAAGCGCTGAACGACCGCATCGCTGGTGCCGAGCCCAGCCACGCGATCGCCAACTTCCGCATCGCCGCGGGACTGGAGCAGGGCGAGTTCTTCGGCATGATCTTCCAGGACAGCGATGTGGCCAAATGGCTGGAAGCGGTCGCCTACCTGCTGTGCCAACAGCCGGATGCCGAACTCGAGCGCGCCGCCGACGAGGTGATCGAAGTGCTCGCCGCCGCGCAGCAGCCCGACGGCTACCTCAACACCTATTTCATCCTGAAGGCGCCGCGGGAACGCTGGACCAATCTCGCCGAATGCCATGAGCTGTATTGCGCGGGCCATCTGTTCGAAGCCGGCGTCGCCTACTTCCAGGCGACCGGCAAGCGCCGCCTGCTGGACGTGTGCTGCCGCTTCGCCGATCACATCGACGCGGTATTCGGGCCCGGACCGGAACAGCTGCAGGGCTATCCGGGGCATCCGGAAGTCGAGCTGGCCCTGCTGCGGCTGCACGAAGCCACCGGGGAGCCGCGCTATCTCGCGCTGGCGCGCTTCTTCGTCGAACAGCGCGGCACGCAGCCGCACTATTACGACGTCGAGTTCGAGCGGCGGGGGCGCACGTCGTACTGGGACAACCACGGCCGCGACTGGATGGTGCGCGACAAAGCCTACAGCCAGGCGCATGCGCCGGTGATCGAGCAGCGGAGTGCGACCGGACATGCGGTGCGCTTCGTCTACCTGATGGCCGGCGTCGCCCACCTGGCCCGCCTGAGCGGCGACGAGGCCAAGCGTGAGGCCTGCCTGCGCCTGTGGGACGACATGGTCGACCGGCAGATGTACGTCACCGGCGGCATCGGCGCGCAAGGCTGGGGCGAGTCCTTCACCAGCGCCTACGATCTTCCCGACGACAGCGCGTATGCGGAAAGCTGCGCGTCCATCGGCCTGATGATGTTCGCCAACCGCATGCTGCAAATGGAAGGCGACGCGCGTTTCGCCGACGTGATGGAGCGTGCGTTGTACAACACGGTCCTGGCCGGGATGTCGCTGGACGGCACCCACTTCTTCTACGTCAATCCGCTGCAGACGGTGCCGTCGATCATGGGCTGCAACCACGTGTACGACCATGTCAAGCCGGTGCGCCAACGCTGGTTCGCCTGCGCGTGCTGTCCGCCGAACATCGCCCGCGTCCTGGCCTCCCTGGGAGCGTACGTATACACGCAGCGCGACGATGCGCTTTACGTGAACCTCTACGTTGGCAGCGATGCCGAGATCCGACGCGATGGCGCATTCTTCACGCTGCGCCAGCACGGCGACTATCCATGGCAGGAACGGGTCGAGCTGGAAGTGGTCGCGGATGCGCCGTTCGCCACGACCCTGGCCCTGCGCATTCCCGAGTGGTGCGCACGGCCGCGGCTGAGCCTCAATGGCGAGAGCGTGGAAATGGCGCCACGGAAGGGTTACGTCCATCTCCGGCGCGAATGGTGGCCTGGCGACCGGATCGCGCTGGATTTGCCGATGCCGGTGCGCCGGATAGGCGCGCATCCCTCGTTGCGCCACGCGGCCGGCAAAGTGGCCCTGCAACGCGGTCCACTGGTCTATTGCCTGGAACAGGCCGACAACGGAGCCGACCTGCATCAGCTCGCATTGCCGAGGGATGCCGAGTTCGCCTTGCAGGAAGGCGGTGGCGTACTGGCGGGGAAGACGCTGATTCGCAGCGAAGGCCTGCGCTTCGCGCCAGACGCGGCCGGCGGCTTGTATCGCTACGACGCGCCCGAGGCGGCTGCGCAACAGCAACCGCTGGTGTTCGTGCCGTATTTCTGCTGGGCCAATCGCGGCGAAGGCGAGATGCGGGTGTGGGTGGATGCTGCGGCGTCCGGCGCGCGCCATGCTGCGTGAGGTCGGTCGCCTGGACGACGGGCGCAGCGTCCAGGCGATCGCGCTGGGCAGCGCATCGGGGCTGCAAGCCGAGGTATTGGACTACGGCGGCATCCTGCGGCGACTCAGCGTGCCGGGCAGCGGGGGACGGGTGTCGGTCGTGCTGGGCCATGCCGACCTGGCGGCGTACTGGCCGAACAACGAATACCTGGGCATCCTGGTCGGCCGCTTCGGCAACCGTATCGCCCGCGCGCGTTTCCGCCTGGATGGGCGCGAGTATCCGCTCAGCGCGAACGAGGGTCGCAATCACCTGCATGGCGGCCATCTGGGTTTCGGCCGGCAGCTCTGGCGCATATCGGAAAGCGCGCCGGACCGGCTCGTGCTGGCGCACCGCTCTCCCGCGGGCGACGAAGGCTATCCGGGAACGCTGGATGTCACTGCCAGCTTCCGCATCGAGGGCGACTGCCTCGAGCTCGCGTACACGGCGACTACTGACGCGCCCACGCCAGTCAACCTGACCCATCATCCGTACTTCAACCTCGCGGGCGACGCTTCGATTCCCGCGGCGCAACAGTGGCTGCGCGTGCCGGCCGACCGCTATCTGCCAGTGGATCGGGAGCTGATCCCGACAGGCGAGATCGCTTCCGTCGATGCAACGCCTTTCGATTTTCGCCAGCCTGCGATGGCCGAAAGCGCCCGTTCGGCGCACGAACAGATCGCGCGCGGGAAGGGCTACGACCATTGCCTGGTGTTGGCCGACGATGCCGATTGCGTGGCCGAGCTGTACTCGCCGCACAGCGGCGTGGCGATGCGGATCGTCTCCGCCGCGCCCGCCGTCCAGTTCTACGAAGGACAAGGCCTGGACGCAAGCCAGCCCCACCTGGGGCGCGGATTCTGCCTGGAACCGCAAGGCTTTCCCGATGCGCCGAATCGACCGGAGTTCTCCGACTCGATTCTGCTACCCGGGCAAACCTATCGCCGGCGCATCCGTTACTGCTTCGCCGCGGTTCCGCCGCATTCGGACTGGAGCGACGCGATCGCCGCGCTGGACCGCAATGCGCCGAAAGTTCGCGCGCCATGAGCGACGCGCCCCAATGCATCTCCCCCCGCCATTCCCCCGCCGTTGGATAACCACCCGT
>DASRYD010000007.1:0-3074 GCA_035653955.1 Pseudoxanthomonas sp. | reverse complement strand
GTGACGCGTAACGCGGCGCCGGTTACTGCGATTTCACCGCCGGCGCGTCGACGGTCAGCATGCGGTTGACCTCCTGTACGTCTTCGATGTCCAGTGTGCCGGCGGCCTGCTCCAGGCCCAGGCGGCTGCGCAGGAAGTTGTACTTCGCGGTGGCGTAGTCCAGTTGCGCGCCGAACAGGGTGCGCTGGTTGTTCAGCACATCGAGCACGGTGCGGGTGCCGACTTCCAGGCCGACCTGCGAAGCATCGTAGGCGCTCTTCGCCGACACCAGCGCCAGCCGGCGCGCTTCGACTTCACTGACGCCGGCGACCAGGGCCTGGTAGGCGCTGCTGGTGCTGCGCACCAGCGCGCGTTTGGTCTGCTCGTAGCCGTCCTGCGCGGAATCGCGCCGGGCGATGGCCTCGCGCACACGCGACTGGGTGACGCCACCGGAGAAGATCGGCACGGTCAGAGTCAAGCCGATCGTGCGGCCTTCGGTATCGACGGAAGTGCCGGGCGTGCCGGGGCCGTGCACCGAATCCCAGCCGGTCGAATTGCTGTAGCGACCGGACAGATCCAGCGACGGGTAGTGCCCAGCGCGCGCGGTGGATACGCCCGCTTCGGCCGACTGCACCTGGTACTGGATGGATTTCAGCGTGGGATTCTTTTCCAGCGCGGTGTTGACCCACTGTTCGGAGCTGGCTTCGGCCGGCAGTTGCGGACGGAAATCGTCCGGCAGCGCCTTCAGCTCGGTCACCGGCTGGCCGGTGATCTCGGCCAGAGCGCGGTAGGCATCGTCCTGCGCGTTGCGGGCCAGGATGGTGCTGGCACGGGCCGAATCGTAGCCGGCGCGCGCTTCGTGCAGGTCGGTGATCGGGGCGAGGCCTGCGTCGAGGCGGGCCTGGGCGAAATCGAACTGCTTCTTCAGCGCGGTTTCGTTGGCTTCGGCGGCGGCCAAGTTCTCGCGCGCGACCAGCACGTCGAAGTACGCGTTGGAAGTGCGCACGATCAGGTCGTCGTTGGCCGCTTCCAGGTCGTAGTCGGCGGCATGGCTCAACGCCTTCTGCCCGCGCAGGCTGGTGTAATTGGCCCAGTCGAACACGCTCTGGTTCAGGGTCACGCCATAGCTGCGGCTGCGGTCGTCGCCGGTGATGCTGCCGGGGCGGCTGCTGTGGTCGCGGCCGAGGCTGGCACTGCCGTTGAGCTGCGGCAGCAGTGCGCCGCGCGCCTGCACCGCCCCTTCCTTCTGCGCGAGGCGGTCGGATTCGGCGGCGGCCAGCTGCGGGTCGCCGGCTCGGGCCATTTCATAGGTTTGCAACAGATCGGTGGCTTGCGCGGCGGAGGGCAGGGCCAGGGCCAGCGCGACGACGAGGGGGAGACGACTCATGCGGATTCCTTCTTTGGTCGTTTTCAGAACACGAACTGCGGCGCCGGGGCGGCACCGGTCAGGTAGGGGAGATCGGTTTCGAACAACGAATCGATGCGCGCAGCGTTGACATCGTTGCGCGCCAGCACGGCTTCCATCACCGGCGAACGGCCGCGGACGACGAACAGGCGGCCGCCGGGACGCAACCATTGCAGGAATTGCGCCGGTACCTCGGCTACGGCGCCGGTCACGCAGACGGCGTCGAAGCGGCGCTCGGTCGCGTAGTGCAGGGCGTCGGCGGTCTCGATGCGGATGTTGCTGCCCAGTCCGGTCGCGTCGAGGCGCGCACGCGCGGCGGCGGCCAGGTCCGGATCGATCTCAAGGCTGACCACGTCGCGGGCCAGCGCACCGAGGCAGGCGCTGAGATAGCCGCTGCCGGTGCCGACTTCCAGCACTTCTTCGTCCGGCTGTACGACCAGCGACTGCAAGGTGCGGCCTTCGACCACCGGCTTCATCATCCTCTGGCCATGGCCCAGCGGCAGTTCGAGGTCGGCATAGGCGAGGGCGCGATGCACTTCCGGCACGAAGGCTTCGCGCGGCAGCCGCGACAGCGTTTCCAGCACGCGCATGTCGAGCACGTCCCAGGGGCGGACCTGCTGTTCGACCATCGCTTCGCGGGCCTGGGCGTAGTTGATTGTCATGGCGTGGGGAATCCGGCGGGGTGGGCCGAACATTCTAGCGGCCCGCGGGTCATTGCAACGGCCACAGGATGACCGTGGTAGCACACCGATACGCAGTGCCAGAAGTAACCGGGACCGTCGTCATCGGGACTCTCGTCACCAATCCCTCCGGCATCGTCGCGGCCGGCGTCAGCGCGGCGCATAGGCGCGCAGGAAGAAATCGACCGTGGCCCGCAAGTGGGCATCCACCTCGGCAGGCAGGGGAGGTTCGGCCAGCAGGCCGCACAGCATGCTGTTGTGCAGGTGGCCCTTGGCCAGCACGAAGAACTGGTGCGCGGCCCGGTCGGCATCGTCCACGACCAGCTCGCCGCTGGCGGTGCGGGCGCGGAGGAATTCGGTGAAGGCGTCATGCACCACCTGCGGCCCGGACTGCCAGAACAGCTGGCGCAGCGGTTCGTCGGTCTGGGTCAGCATCACCCGGTGCAGGGCCAGAGCCTCGTCGCTGCCGACCAGGGCGAAGAACGCGCGGGCGATGGCCAGCAACTGTTCGCGCAGGCTGCCTTCCAGCGGCATCTGGAACAGGTCCGCCGGGAGCATTTCCGAACACTTGGAACGGATCGCCTCGGAGAACAGCGTCTCCTTGTCGCCGAAATGACTGTATACGGTCAGCTTGGACACCCCGGCCTCGGCAGCGATCTGGTCCATGCTGACGTTGAGGTAGCCATGGCTGACGAACAGGCGCTTGGCCGCGTCGAGAATCGCCGCCCGCTTGCCCAGATCCTTCGGCCGGCCGGGTCCCGGCACGGGCTTGTCGGCGGCTTTCGCGGGCGTCGACGGCGAGCTGGCGGAGGCGGGCTGGCGTGTCATGATTCAATACTAGACTAATCGGTACGATATTTATACTATACCGACAAGTCCATTTATTGGCGATCACGGAGAAGTCGATGCGCGCGCTGCGTTTGGGACTCACTGGCATGGTGGTTGCGCTGCTCGCGGCATGCGGCGGCCATGGCGAACCGGCGGAGGCGCCGCGACCGGCGCTGGTCGTG
>DASRYD010000006.1:0-2014 GCA_035653955.1 Pseudoxanthomonas sp. | reverse complement strand
ACCCGGCTCACCGGCTGGCCGGCACCGCGGACCAGTTCGCTGGCCTTGCTCGACCACGGCGACAGCGTGCCCAGGCGCGGCACGACGAAGCGCGATACCGCGCCGGGATCGGACGCTGCCGGTCGTTCGCTGGCCTGCAGGATGCGGCGCAGCGCGGTTTCGTCGACTGCGGCGCCAGGCTCGGCTTCGACGAAATAGACGTGCCAGGCGCCGGCGATGCGGACGCCGGGAACGAGGGACTGGAGCTTGCTTTCGAGCCGCGCGCGGCGGAAGGGCGACAAGGCCGACTGGCCTTCGAGGACGATCATGTCCGGAACCGTGGGGTGGCCGCTGGAACAGGGCCGCCTATTGTAACGGAGCCGGCCGGCCTGCCCCTCTCCCGGGCGGAAAAGGGGCGGGCAAAGCGGGAATCAGCGCATTCCGCCCGCGGTCGCGGCGGGCTTGTCCGCGGCCATTTGGTCGAGCACGGCGCGCATCTGCGCGGGGGCCAGGTAGCCGCCGATCTGCCTGCCGTCCGGGGTGAACACCGCCGGCGTGCCGGTGATGCCCAGGCGCAGGCCCAGGTTGAACTCGGTCTCTACCGGGTTCTTGCAGTTCCGGTCGGGCACCGGTTTGCCGGCCTTGGCTTCGGTCAGCGCCTGTTGGCGATTGGCCGCACACCACACCGAGACCATTTCCTTGTGGTCCGGGGTGCCCAGGCCCATGCGCGGGAAGGCCATGTATTCCACGGCGATGCCCTGCCTGTTGTACTCGGCGATCTCGCTGTGCAGCTTGCGGCAGTAGCCGCATTCCACGTCGGTGAACACGTTGACCGTGTACTTGGCGTTGGGCGGGGCGAACACGATGCGGTCGGCCGCGGGCACGCCCTTCAGCAGGTCGGCGCGGTACCGGATCAGCGCCGGGCTGTTCTCGCTGACGCTGGTGCGCTTGGCGATGTCCATCGCGTTGCCCACGATCAGGTATTTGCCGTCGTCGCTGACGTAAATGACTTGGCCGCTGGCGATGACCTCGCGGAACCCCGCGAACGGCGCAGCGCCGACGTACTCGACGTCGACCTGCGGATTGAATCCCTTCAACGCCTTGCGCACGACGGCGTCGGTGCCCGTGGCCGCGGCATTGCCGGCCGGGGCGGCGGCCTTGTCGGCACTGGTGGCGGATTGCGCACAGGCCGAAAGGCTGACGGCACCGAACAAAGCGAGGAACAGGGGCGATTTCATTGGGGATCCCATACGGAGATGCGGGGTTCGACAGGCGTGCGAGCCGCCAGTTCCGCGATTTTCGCATATCCGGGTGAATCGGCCCGGAAGGTCGCCCGTCCGCCGGTCCGCCGCAAGGTGCCGGGTGTCCGGCAAGTCCGCGCGCCAGTGGCGCGCAAGCACGACGGCTTACCCGCGCGGGTGGTGCTTGGCGTGGAGTTTCGACAGATGCTCGCGGGCGACCAGGGTGTAGATCTGGGTGGTCGACAACGAACTGTGGCCGAGCAGCATCTGCAGCGCGCGCAGATCGGCGCCGCGATTGAGCAGATGGGTGGCGAAGCTGTGGCGCAGGCCGTGAGGACTGATTTTCGCCGGGTCGATATCCGCGACCGCGGCGTAACGCTTCACCAGCGCCCAGAACTGCTGGCGCGTCGGCGGCTTGCGTTCGGTGCCGACGAACAGGGTTTCCACGTTGTGCTTGCCGACCAGCTGCGGGCGCGATTCGCGCAAATAGCGTTCCAGCCAATGCTGCGACTCCTCGCCCAGCGGCACCAATCGTTCCTTGCTGCCCTTGCCGGTGACGCGCAGCACGCCCTGGCGCAGGTTGACCGCGGTCGCGGGCAGGTCGACCAGCTCGCTGACGCGCAGCCCGGCGGCATACATCAATTCCAGCATCGCGCGGTCGCGCAGGCCCAGCGGCGCAGCGACGTCGGGCGCGGCGAGCAAGGCGTCGATTTGGCTTTCGGCCAAGGCCTTCGGCAACGAACGCGGCAGCTTCGGCGGTTCCAGCAGCGCGGTCGGGTCGTCGGCCCGCGCAC
>DASRYD010000005.1:0-2961 GCA_035653955.1 Pseudoxanthomonas sp. | reverse complement strand
CCCACAGGGGATCAGGGCTTTGTTCCCAGGATCGTGCCCTCTTCGCGCATCCGTTGCAGCATGGTCGCGCCCTGTTCGACGAAACTCGGCAGATCGGCGACGCCGGCCTCGGCGGCAAGCGTTTCCAGCGCCTGCCGTCCGGTCGCGGCGCCGGCATCGAGGATCTGCAGCAGCCGGTAAACCAGCGGCGAAATTTCGGCGAAGCGCACCTCGCCCTGTGCGTCGCGACGCACGAGCAGCAAGGTGGGCGCATCGGGTGGCGCGTCGGGCCGGTGATCCGGCCCGATGCGCGGCACTGGCCAGCGATAGGCCAGCGCCCAGGCTTGCGGCGATGGCACGGGAACGCTTTCGAGCAAATCGCCATCCGCATCGCAGTCGGGGCGCGGTTCGTCGGAAATCTGCAGCGCCAGCTCGACCCATTCGTAATGCGCCATTTCGGCCAGCCATGGCGGATCCTCCGCCTCCCGTTCCGCGCGCGCTTCGAGGAAGCGGATGAATTCGCGGCCGATTTCGGCGAACAGCGGCGTGCGGCTACGGTGCTGCGCGTAGAACGCGCGCACCAGCGTTCGCCAGGCGTCGTCGCCCAGGGTCTTGCGGATCACCGGGAAGTTGCCGGCGAGCAGGCCTTCGATGTTGTTGAAGAACAGGTCGCGGTAGATCGCCAGGCGGCGATCCTCGATTCCGGAGGGTGGCGGACACGCGTCCGGGTCGCGCAAATGCGCGGCGAACGCGAACTGCTGCCGGCGCAGGGTTTCAGGCATGGGCGGAGCGTCGCGCATCCGGAGTCGTGGCGTGTTGCAAAGCGCGGATGCGCCCGACTTCCGCCAGCAGTACCGGCAACGGCGGGAAATTGAAGTCGCGCTCCAGCAGGGTGGGGCGCACGCCATGCAGCCGGTAGGCGCTTTCCAGCAGGCGCCAGACCTCGTCCTTGACCGCGGCGCCGTGGGTGTCGACCTTCAGGTCGTCGGCTTCGTCGTAATGGCCGGCGACGTGGTACGACGCGATCCGCGCCGACGGCATGCGGCGCAGGAAATCCTCCGCGTCGTAGCCGTGGTTGATCGCGTTGACGTAGACGTTGTTGACGTCGAGCAGCAGGTCGCAGTCGGCCTCGTCGAGCACGGCGGCGACGAAATCGACTTCGTCCATCGCCCGGTAGGGTGCGGCGTAATACGAGACGTTTTCCACCGCGATGCGCCGGCCCAGCCTGTCCTGCACGTGGCGGATGCGCGAGGCGACGTGATGGACGGCTTCGTCGGTGAACGGGATCGGCATCAGGTCGTACAGATGGCCGTCGTCGGCGCAGTAACTGAGGTGTTCGCTGTACAGCGCGACGCGATGCTGGTCGAGGAAGCGGCGGGTGCGGGCGAGGAAGGTTTCGTCCAGCGGTTCGATCCCGCCCAGCGACAGCGACAGGCCGTGGCAGCCGATCGGATGGCGCGACGCCAGTTCGGCGAAGGCCTCGCCGAAGCGCCCGCCCACGCCGATCCAGTTGTCGGGCGCGCATTCGAGGAAATCGAACGCATCCGCGGGCGCCTCGCGCAATGCCGCAAGCAGGGCGCGACGCAAGCCGAGGCCGGCGGAGGCAGGGGGGAGGGATGCGCTCATGTATGCGACATGTGCCGGTGAAACAGGCTCTCGCCCAAACCTCTCCCGCTGGCGGGAGAGGTATCTCGGGCCCTGCGGATTACATGCTGCCGCCGCCGCACTTGCCTTCGCCGCACTTGCCTTCCATGTTGGCCTTGGCGCCCATCTTCTTGTCGGCGCCGCACTTGCCTTCACCACACTTGCCTTCGTGGTGCGCCTTCATTTCAGCGGCGTCGATGAAGCCGTCCTTGTTGGTGTCGGCGCCGTCGAACTTGGCCATGTCGGCCGCGGCGGCGTGCTTGGCGATGAATTCGGCCTTGGAGATCTTGCCGTCCTTGTCGGTATCCATCTTGTCCATGCCGCACTTGCCTTCGCCGCACTTGCCTTCGGCGGTCTTCTTGCCGGCGCCACAGCTGCCTTCGGCCTTCTTCGCACCGCAACTGCCTTCGGCCTTCTTGGTGGCGTCCGCGGCCTTGGCGTCGGCCGCCTTTTCGGCCGTCTGCGCCTGCTGCGCGCCAAGCAGATAGCCCTGCGACAGCGAGGTCATCGAAAACGCCGAACCGGCCAGGGTCATGCCGCCGACCAGGGCGGTGCACACGGCGACGACAACGGGTTTCTGGGACTTGGACATGGTGATGCTCCGGGTTGGGTGCGGGCGAGCCGCAGGGGTTGGGTCAGTGTAACGGGGTGGACCTGGGTCGAAGTCAAGACATCAGGTATTCGCGGGCCAGCACGCGGGCGCGGTGTAGCCGCGATTTCGCTGCTTGCGGGTTCAGGCCGAGCTGTTCGGAGATTTCCTCGATGGTCAGACCCTCCAGGTCGCGCAGCAGGATGACTTCGCGATAGTGCTCCGGCAGCGATTCCAGCGCGGCGGCCACGTCCTGGCGCAGTTCCACCGGCTCGAACGCGCAGATCGGCAGGATGTCCTCGGTGATCGCGTCGCCCGTCAGCAGGCGCAGGCCGCGCTTGAGCCGGTTGCATTCGCGCTTGACGATGCGGAACAGCCACGAGGCGAAGCATTCGACCACACGCAGGTCGCCGATGCGGCGGGCCACTTGCAGCAGGCTTTCCTGCACGGCGTCCTCGGCGTCGTTGACCACGCAATGGTATTCGGCGTAACGGCGCAGGTCTTGACGCGAACTGGCCAATACGCGCTGCAATGCAGCATGGTCGCCGTCGCGAGCGGCGAGGATGTCGTCGGTGCTGGCCAGCGCATAACCCATTGCTTCCCTCCGGTTCCGAGCATGGCGCATCGCGCCTTGCCCTTGCAGTGACGAAAGAAGGGGATGGAAGCGGAAAGGATTCGCGGGAGCGGGTTTTGCTTAGCCGGGATTCAGTTTCCGGAGTCGAGCCGCAGGAGCGGGCCCTGCCCGCGAT
>DASRYD010000004.1:0-10148 GCA_035653955.1 Pseudoxanthomonas sp. | reverse complement strand
CTCCCAGGCCTCCGTCGCCGTCGATGGGGAAACCATCGGCGCCATCGGCCCCGGCCTGCTGGTCCTGGTCGCGGTGGAGCCCGGCGATGGCGAGGCCCAGTTCCAGCGCATGGCCGAGCGCCTGCTCGGCTACCGGGTGTTCGCCGACGAAGCCGGGCGGATGAACCGCTCGCTGGCCGATACTGGCGGCGGCCTGCTGCTGGTCAGCCAGTTCACCCTCGCTGCCGACACCCGTTCCGGGACCCGCCCGGGCTTCAGCAGCGCCGCCCCTCCTGAACAGGCTGAACCCGGATTCAACCGTCTGGTCGAAATCTGCCGGCAAAAACACCCTCCGGGGGTGGAAACCGGGCGGTTCGGGGCCCATATGGTGGTCAGCCTGGTCAATGACGGCCCGGTGACCTTCCTGCTGCGGCCCTGACGTTTCACCGGCCAAGGGGCCAAAGCTCGCGACCGCGGAGTCAACGGCGCGCTGCGGCGCGTTTTTGGGTCCAAGGGTGAACTATTGTTCCCGCGGCACGGTATAATGCTAGGTTCCCCTCATCCTTCTCAGCCGGTGGCGCAAGCACTCATGGCCAACGAACGTCCTGCCCAGCAATCCGACATCAAGCTGTTGATCAGCAAGGGCCTCGAGCAAGGTTACCTGACCTACGCCGAAGTCAACGACCACCTGCCCGACGACATGGTCGATCCGGAGCAGATCGAAGACATCATCGGCATGATCAACGGCATGGGCATCGACGTCCATGAAGTCGCGCCCGATGCCGAAACCCTGCTGCTGGCCGGCGAAGCCGCCGGCAACCGCGAAGTCGACGAAACCGCCGCCGAGGAAGCCGCCGCGGCTCTGACCTCGCTCGACACCGAAGGCGGCCGCACCACCGACCCTGTGCGCATGTACATGCGCGAGATGGGTACGGTCGAGCTGCTGACCCGCGAAGGCGAAATCGCCATCGCCAAGCGCATCGAGGAAGGCCTGGCCCAAGTGCAGGCTTCGCTCGGCAACTTCCCGTGGTCGGTCGAACTGCTGCTGGAGGAGTACGCGCAGCACAAGGCCGGCAAGAAGCGCCTGGGCGAAGTCGTGGTCGGCTTCAACGACCTCGAGGAACCGGAAGAAGCGCCGCCGGTCGAGGCCGTCAGCGAAGCCGCCGATGCCGACGACGAGGACGAAGACGACGATGTCGGCGGCGACGCCGATGAAGCGGCGCCGACCGGCCCCGATCCGGAGGAAGTCGCCCGCCGCATGCAGGCGCTGGCCGACGCCCACGGCAAGTTCAAGAAGTCGTACGCGAAGAACGGCGCCGAGCACAAGGCCGTGGCCAAGCTGCGCGGCGAAATGGCCGAGATCTTCGTCACCCTGAAGCTGCCGCTGCCGTTGACCGACATGCTGGTGCGCAAGGTCCGCGACGTGCTCAACCAGATCAAGGAACGCGAGCGCCGCGTGCTGCACCTGGCCACCCACATCGCCAAGATGCCGCGCAAGGATTTCATCCGTTCGTGGGAAGGCAACCAGGTCAACCTGGGCTGGGTCGACGATGCGCTGAAGCGCAAGCAGAAGTGGTCCAGCGGCCTGCGCGAGGTCAAGGAAAAGATCGTCGCCGAACAGGAAGCCACCATCGCCATCGAGCAGTCGATGCTGTTGAGCCTGGCCGAAATCAAGGAAATCAGCCGCGCGATGGCCTATGGCGAAGCCAAGGCGCGCAAGGCCAAGAAGGAAATGGTCGAGGCCAACCTGCGCCTGGTCATCTCCATCGCCAAGAAGTACACCAACCGCGGCCTGCAGTTCCTCGACCTGATCCAGGAAGGCAACATCGGCCTGATGAAGGCGGTGGACAAGTTCGAGTACAAGCGCGGCTACAAGTTCTCGACCTACGCCACCTGGTGGATCCGCCAGGCGATCACCCGCTCGATCGCCGACCAGGCGCGCACCATCCGCATCCCGGTGCACATGATCGAGACGATCAACAAGCTCAACCGCATTTCCCGCCAGATGCTCCAGCAGTACGGCCGCGAGGCCACGCCGGAGGAGCTGGCCAAGGAAATGGACATGCCCGAGGACAAGATCCGCAAGGTCATGAAGATCGCCAAGGAGCCGATCTCCATGGAGACCCCGATCGGCGACGACGAGGACTCGCACCTGGGCGATTTCATCGAGGACACCAACGTCGAGTCCCCGATCGAAACCACCACCAACATCAATCTGATGGAAACGGTGCGCGACGTGCTGGCCGGGCTGACCCCGCGCGAGGCCAAGGTGCTGCGCATGCGCTTCGGCATCGACATGAACACCGACCACACCCTCGAGGAAGTCGGCAAGCAGTTCGACGTCACCCGCGAGCGCATCCGCCAGATCGAAGCCAAGGCGCTGCGCAAGCTGCGCCACCCGAGCCGTTCGGAGCAGTTGCGTTCGTTCCTCGACATCGACTGACCGCGTCCGTTGCGGAAAAGAAAAAGCCCCGCCTGCGCGGGGCTTTTTCGTTGCGCCGCCGATCGCGCTCAGGCGTCGTAGAAGAACTGCTCGCGCACGATCTTGCCGTCGCGTACCTGGTACAGGCACATCTCTTCCATCTGCATGCGGCCCCGGCCCTTCATGGTCACGTCCAGCGACATCGGCACGCTGAACCAGTTGCCCGACACCGACGGCTCGCCGACGCTGCCGCCATGGACTTGCTCGACCGCTTCGCCCCAGGCCTTGCCCTTGGCGCGGATCGCGTCTAGGCCCTTGGCATTGCCCAGAGGGCCGCTGGCCATCGCCGGCATCTCGATGTTCTCGGCGTCGTCGGCGAACAATTCGTCGTAGACCTGCTCGTACTGGCCTTCGCGGCACAGGGCGACCAGGCGTTCGGCGATCTGCTGCGTGTTCATCATCGAATCCTCCTGCGGGACGGGCGGGCAGGATAACGCCGCGGCGTAACGGTTCGGTGACGCGTCGCGACGCGTGCGGACGAGCGGCATGCTAGCCTCGCGCGGCCCCGCAATTGCATGAATGGAGAACGCGATGATCCGCAAAGCCGGATGCCTGGCCCTGTTCGCCTGCCTCGCCGCGCTGCCTGCCGCGCGCGCATCCGAAGCCGGGATGCGCGCCTACGATGCGGTCGATCCGTTCATCGGCACCGGCGGCGAAGGCCACACCTTCCCCGGCGCGACCCTGCCGTTCGGCATGGTCCAGCTGAGCCCGGACACGCGCATCCAGCCGCGCAAGGACGCCTATGGCTGGGCCGCCGGCTATCGCCACTCCGACGACACCATAGTCGGCTTCTCGCACACGCATTTCTCCGGCACCGGGCATTCGGATTTGGGCGACGTGCTGCTGATGCCGGTCTCGGGCGAGGCGAAGCTGGAACGCGGCGACCCGGCCAAGCCCGGCAGCGGCTACACCTCGCGTTTCTCCCACGATAGCGAACAGGCCCGGCCGGGCTATTACGCGGTCACCCTGTCCGACTACGGCGTGCGCGCCGAGCTGACCGCGACCGCGCGCGTCGGCGTGCATCGCTATGCGTTCCCGCAAGGCAAGCCGGCGCATGTGCTGGTCGACCTGCGCACGTCGATGTACGACTACCCGGGCAAGGTGCAATGGTCGCGCATCCGCCTGCGCCCGGACGGCATCATCACCGGCTTCCGCGAAACGCGCGGCTGGGCGCCGGGACGGCAGCTGTATTTCGCGCTGCGCTTCTCGCGCCCGCTGACCGGGCACGAGTTCCACGACACCGAACAGGACGTGCCCTACAAGGGTTTCCCGCCGCCGGGCGACAAGGATCCGGCGCAGCGCGCGCAGATCGAAGGCCGGCAGCTGGTCGCGCGCTTCGACTTCGGCGATACCGGCGCGCAGCCCGTGCTGGCGAAGCTGGCGATCTCGCCGGTCAGCGAGGAAGGCGCCATCGCCAATCTGGACGCCGAAGTGCCGCAATGGGATTTCGATGGCGTGCGCGCCGCGGCGCAGCGCGCCTAGGCCGACGCGCTGGGCGCGATCGACGCCGAAGGCGACGAAAGCCAGCGCAAGCGTTTCTACACCGCGCTGTACCACACGTTGCAGGCGCCGAGCCTGTTCATGGACGTCGATGGCCGCTATCGCGGTCCCGACAACGCGGTGCACCAGGCCAAGGGCTTCACGAACTATTCCACGTTCTCCCTGTGGGACACCTATCGCGCGCTGCACCCGTTGCTGACCCTGGTGCAACCGGAAAAGCGCAACGCCGATTTCGTCAACTCGCTGCTCGCGCATCGGCGCCACAGTCCGTACGGCATCCTGCCGGTGTGGTCGTTCCACGGGCTGGAAACCTGGTGCATGGTCGGCTACCACGCGGTGCCGGTGATCGCCGACGCCTACATGAAGGGCATCGGCGGTTTCGACGCCAGCGAAGCGCTGGACGCGATGGTGGCGAGCGCGTCGTACGGCCCCTACGACGGCATCCGCCAGTACATGGAGCTGGGTTACGTGCCGATCGACGAGGAAGGCGAAGCCGCGTCGAAGACGCTGGAATACGCGTTCGACGACTGGACGATCGCCCGCATGGCGCAGAGGATGGACCGCAAGGACGTCGCGGCGCAATTCGCAAAGCGCGCGGCCAACTGGAAGCACGCCTTCGACCCGCAGACCGGCTTCATGCGCGCGCGCAAGCGCGACGGCGCGTTCCGCACGCCGTTCGATCCCGATGCCAGCGGCTACGGCACCGACTACACCGAAGGCAATGCGTGGCAATACTCGTGGTACGTGCCGCAGGACGTGGCCGGCCTCGCCGCCGCGCACGGCGGCACCGACCGGCTGCTGGCGCGGCTCGATGCGGTGTTCGATGCCAAGGTCGACCCGAAGGTGTTCGCGCACATGGAAGACATCACCGGCCTGATCGGCTGGTACGCGCACGGCAACGAGCCCAGCCACCACGTCGCCTACCTGTACGCCTATGCCGGCCAGCCGTGGCGCACGCAGGCGCGGCTGAAGCAGGTGATGGACACGCAGTACAAGCCCACGCCCGATGGCCTGGCCGGCAACGACGACCTCGGCCAGATGTCGGCGTGGTACGTGTTCACCGCGCTCGGCTTCTACCCGGTGGCGCCGGGCAGCAACGAATACATCCTCGGCCGTCCGTTCCTGCCGCGCGCCACGCTACGCCTGCCCAACGGCAAGCGCTTCACCGTCGTCGCCGAGCAGCTGGACGACGCGCATCCCTACGTCGGTCGCGTCACCCTCGACGGCAAGCCGCTGCCGCGCGCCTTCCTCCGCCACGCCGAAGTGATGGCCGGCGGAGAGCTGCGCTTCGTCATGCAGGCCGAACCGAACCGCGACTGGCCCGGCGCTGGTGCGGAGCAGCCATACTCGATGTCCGCGCCGGCGCGCTGAAGGTTTGGTCGGAATGCGCGCATCGCCTAGAATTCCCCGCTTCGCGGGCCTATAGCTCAACGGTTAGAGCAGGGGACTCATAATCCCTTGGTTCCAGGTTCGAATCCTGGTGGGCCCACCACTAGTCGACTGTTGCCATATCTGCGAACGGTGCGCGTCGACCATTCGGCATATCCGTCCGCAAGACTCTCATGCGCGATATGCCGGGCGCACGGGTTTCATCAGGAAAGCGATAAATCCGCTTTCCGGCGTTACCTGCGCGGCACAATGCGGTAGCGAACCCGGTACAGGTCCAGGCCGCCCTGCGGGCGGGTCTGCCTGCGGCGCGCGGAGTAGGTGAGCACGTCGCGATCCGACCAGTCGAGCATCGCGCCGTAGCTGTCGTCTTCGTCATCGTTGACCGGCCCCGGCAGCCGCTCGCCCGCGGCGTAGCGGCCGGCGTGCGCGGAAGCGGCATACAGATCGACGCGATCCCTGGCCATGTCGGCGGCGCGCGCGAAGACCACGGTGACATCGTCGCGCAGATAGGTGGGGTCGAACTCGTCGGCCGCCGTGTTGACCGCGCCGGGCAGGGGTCGCGCGGGCGCGAAGCCGCCGTTGTCCGCATCGCGTGCGGCGAAATACAGATCGTGACCTCCGGCGCCGCCCGGACGATCGCTGGAGAACAACAGGCGGCGTCCATCCGCCGACAACATCGGCGCGAATTCGCTGGCGGCGCTGTTCACCGCAGGCCCCAACGCGACGGGTTCGCCGAAACCGTTCGCTTCGACCGACACCCGCCACAGGTCGTCCCTGCCCATGCCACCGGCGCGGTCGCTGCAGAAATACACGGTGCGTCCGTCCGCCGAAAAAGCCGGGTCGAAATCGCGTCCGGACGAATTGAACGGCGCGGGCACGGGCGCTTGCCAGTGGCCGTCGACCCGGTGCGAAACCCAGATGTCGTAACCGCCGGCGCCGCCGGGACGGTCGCGGCTGAACCATAGCGCGGTGCGGCCATCCGGGCTGAGGGTCAGGCGGATTTCCGCAGCGGCGGTGGAGGCGAGGCCCGGCGCGAAACGTTCCGGCGTGCCGGTGAACTTCACCGCCGTCGGAGAAGCATCGCCCGCCAGTGCGGATGCCGTGGCTGCAGCCAGCAGGAGCGTGATCGCGCAGACCAGGCGCGGCCGGGCGGCGAGGCTTCGCGTCCACGGTCGGCGGGCAGATGCGTTCGTGCGCATGGGTCACCCGATCCTTTCGAAATCGCTGATCCAGTTGGTTTCCCAGGTCCGGCCCTGGTCGCCGGAACAGGCTTGCTCCCATCTCGCCGAACGCGGAGTGATGCGCGACCAGGTGACCCGGGTCTTGATCGGGCGTCCGTCCAATGTGTCGTCGCCCACGAACGTGCCGATGCCGTCGGCGAAGCCGCCCAGTACCGGCGGCTGGATCGCGGTCGGATCGCGCCCGTCCAGCCACCAACTGGACCATTGACGGGTGTCCGGGTCGAAGGCGCGCAGGCCGATCCCGCGCACGGTGCCGCCGGGGAATGCCATGACGTTGTCGCCGATGTTGCCGAAGCCGCCCAGCACGGGGAAGTTCTCGAAGTCGCCGCCGAATTCGTCCCAGTCCCGGTTGCCCGCCAGGCGCTCGCGCAGGCGGCGATGGCTGACTTTCCAGCGCCCCGCCAGGAAGTCGAAATCGGTCGGCGCGCCGGCAAGCTTCGGCAACGGCTTCGGCTCGACCGAGGTGCGGGTGAACCAGTTGCGCCAATTGATTTCCCAGGTTTCGCCTGCGTCCGGCGAGAAGGCCTGGTCCCACCACGGCCGCCCGCCATGCACGTCGTGCCAGCGGAACCGCATCAGGATCGGCCGGCCGCGCAGAGTGTCGCGACCGGTGAAGGTACCGGTGTCGCCAGCGAAGCCGCCGCGTACCGGCGGGTCGATGCGTGAGGGGTTTCGCCCGTCCAGCCACCAGATCGCCCACTGTCCGGTCTTCGGATCGTAGGCGCGCAGCGACAGGCCGCGATAGCTGCCGGAAGGCAGGTCGACGATGTCGTCGTCGACGTTGGCCAGGCCGCCCATCATCTGCCGGAACATGCTGGTGCCGCCGAACTCCTCCCATTCGGTGTTGCCGGTCAAGCGTTCCTTGAGCCGGCTGTGCCGCACCTCCCAGTTGCCGATCAGCCAGGCCCACTCTTCGGCAGGCGTGGCGGCGATCGGAATCCGCGAGCGGGCGAACAGCGGTAAACCGGTCATGCCGGTCAGGGCGATGGCACCGGTGCCAGCCATCGATGCCAGCAACTTGCGACGGGTGATCGGGAGCATGGAAACGCCTCGTGCGGGAAGGCCCCATGCTCGCCAGCCAATGGCCGCATTGACAACGCAAAGTGTCGCCAGCAGCCTAAGCCGTACTTATGGTGGATCCGCGCCGCTTCCCCTCCCTGTCCGCGATCCGCGCCTTCGAGGCGGCGGCGCGTCAGGGTAGTTTCGCCAAGGCGGCGGCCGAACTGGACACCTCGGCCGCGTCGGTGAGCTACCACGTGCGCCGGCTCGAAGCGCAGATCGGCGTACCGTTGTTCGTGCGCAGCGCCAACCGGGTGGTGCTGACAACGCCCGGCGAAATCGTCGCGCGCGAGGCGATCGACGCGTTCGCCGCCCTGCGCGCGAGTTTCATCCGCGCCGTCGACGCCGACCAGTCGCGACTGTCGCTGACTACCCTGCCCACACTCGGCACCAGTTGGCTGATGCCGCGGCTGGGCCGCTTCCACCAGCGCCATCCCGACATGCTGCTGGAACTGGACCTGTCCCCCGAGGCCGAGGATTTGACCGGCGGCCGTTTCGATGCCGCGATCCGCAACGGTCATGGCGTCTGGCCCGGATTACAGGCGACCGAACTGTTCCCCAGCGTGTTCATGCCGTTGTGCGCGCCGGCGCTGGCCGCTGCGGCGCGTGGCCTGGCCGATCCACGGTATCCATTGGAAACGCCGCTGATCGGCCGCCGCGACTGGTGGACGCTATGGTTCGCCGCCCTGGGCCGCGAACGCCCGCCGCCCGCCGGCAGCTTCGCCATGCAACTGCCGGCCGAACACCTGGATATCGCCGCCGCAGTGGCCGGGCAAGGCATCGCCATCGGTTCGCCGATCCTGTTCCGCGACGAAATCGACGCCGGCCGTCTGGTGCCCGCGCACGGGCTCGCGGTCGGCGACGGTCGCGGGTTCTGGTTCGTGTGTCCGGCCGCGCGCCAGCACAGCCAGAAAATCTCACGCTTCCGCGAATGGATCCGCGACGAGGCCGCCGCTGCATGCCGGGCGGCGCGCGCCTGGTTGTAACGCGGCGAGAAACGGGGTCAGGTTCACTTCCCCGCAAGCGCTGCCAAATCATGCTTTCCCGACAGGCGCCGGAAGCCAAGCCGTTTCTGTCCGCTCGTGGATCGGAACCCGAAGCCGCACGCCAAGATCCGCGCGCTCGAACGGATCGCGCGGAATGTGCAATGCTTCCGCGCCCGAATGCCATCATCCTGGATCGATGCCGGAGCCGGTCGTCAACGAACTGCTCAAGACCTCGTTGATCGAGGTCCGGGACGTCGTTTACTCGGGTCCTTCCACGGGCGCCGGCGAATGGGAGCGGGCGTCGAAGACACAACTGGTCTTCGTTTACCGAGGGACTTTCCTCCGCCATGTCGACGGCGAAGAGGTAGTGGCCGACGCGAGCCAGGCGTTGTTCTTCAATGCCGGTGAACCCTATCGGATCAGTCGCCCCCATGCCGGCGGCGACGCCAGCCTGGTGTTCGAAGTGGACGAAGCCCTGTTGCGGGAAATCGCGCCGGCGGAACTGCTTCGCGACGGCGAGCCATTGCGGTTCCGCACGCAACGGCTGCGCATAGACCCGCGCGCGCAGGTCCTGGTGGCCCTGCTGCGGCACAGCCTGCGCGAAGGCGTCGCCGACCGCCTGGAAGGCGAAAGCCTGGCGCTCACCCTGGTGCAACGCTCGATCGGTCCGCGCACGGCGCATGCCGCTGGCGCCAGCCACGGCCGCCAGCGTCTGGTCGATCGGGCGAAGCTGGTGCTGGCGGGGGACCTGGCGCGCCGTTGGACCCTGGCCGAGGTGGCCGCCGAGGTCGGTGTGTCCGCGGTGTATCTGACCCAGAGTTTCCGCGACGTCGAGGGCGTGCCGCTGTATCGCTACCAGTTGCGGCTGCGCCTGGCGCGGGCCCTCGATCTGCTGGGCGAATACGAAGACCTCAGCGCGCTCGGCCACGGACTGGGTTTCTCCAGCCATAGCCATTTCAGCGCGGCCTTCCAACAGGCCTACGGACGCACGCCCACCGAATTCCGCCAGCTTGTCCTGCAACGCCGCATTCCCGCAGGTCGCTAAAGATTTCGACAGCCGGGACGATGCGGATGTCGTCTACTGGGCTCCGGGCAATCCTGCCCGGCCGGAGAAACGACATGAGCGAGAAGACCTGCGCCGCCTGCGATTGCGAGCTCGATGCGGACGCCATCCAGGTGAAGATCGGCGGCAAGACCGTGGAAGTGTGTTGCGACGAATGCGCCGCCAGGCTCAAGGAATCGTACGCATCCGCATCGAATCCCTGAACCGAAGCCGGCCTGGCCCAGGCCGGTACCTGAAACCCGAAGCCGGCCGGCGTCTTCCGTCCGCCCGGCGAGCGATGCCGAGGCACGCACTGCTGCCTTGGCGTTAACCGCCCAATCGTCATGAGCCGTTGCTCCGTGCAACGGCACGGACGCGTATTGCCCTGAGAACGCGAGGCCACGACAAATGACGGACATCATGATCAACCGCAGACGCTTCATCGGAGCGGTCGCCTGCATCGGCGGGGC
>DASRYD010000003.1:0-16364 GCA_035653955.1 Pseudoxanthomonas sp. | reverse complement strand
GTTGCGCGCGAACTGCGCGGCGACCACGTCGGCGGCCTGCGCCGCTTCGTTGAACATCAGGGTGGATTCGGGGGCTTGGCTCACGGCGGGGGTCATTCGTTGGGTCTGGATTCGGGGGGGCGCGGACGCATCGGGGCGGTCGAACCGCGCACTACCAGCTGCGGCGCGAAGCCCTGGTTGTGCATCGGCATCGGGTGGTCGTCGTAGGCGTCCTGGCGCAGCCGCGCGATCAACAGCCGCGCGGCGTGGCGGGCGATTTCCTCGGTGGCCTGCTTGGCCGTAGTCAGCGCCGGCCACGACTGGCGCGAGAACGGACTGTCTTCGAAACCGGCGATGGACAGGTCGTAGGGCACGTTCAACCCCGCCGACTTCGCCGCAGCCAGCGCGCCGGCTGCGATCTCGTCGTTGCAGCCGAAGATCGCGGTCGGCGGTTCGCGCAACGCAAGCAGTCGGCGCGCGCCGCGGAAGCCATCATCGAAGGTGTAGTCGCCCGGCACCACCAGGTGCTTGTCCAGCGGGATGTTGTAGTCGGCCAGCGCCTGCTCGTAGCCGGCATAACGCTCGGTGCTGGACAGGTGCGCCAGCCCACCCCACAGGAAGCCGATGCGCTGGTGGCCGAGCTGGATCAGGTGTTCGGTGATTTCGTAGGCCGCATCGCGGTCGTCGACGTAGACGCAGAGATGGCCGTCTTCCGGGTCGCGCGTGGCGGCGATGATCCGCACCAGCGGCACGTTGCGCGCGGCCAGCGCTTCGACCAGTTCCATGCGCTCGGACATCGGCGCGGTCAGCACCAGTCCGGCCAGGCGCGAGCGCTGGGCGAAGTCGGCCAGCTCGTCGGCCAGCAACGGCGAGGTCGAATCGCAGGGATGGATCTGCAGGCCGAAGCCGGTTTCGCGGCACGCGGCCAGCACGCCGTTCTGTACGCCGATGATGTGGTACGGATTGGGATTGTCGTAGACCAGGCCGATCACGAACGGCGTGCCGCTGCGCAGGTTGCGCGCGGCGGCGTCGGGTTCGTAGTCGAGCTCGTCGATCGCGCGCAACACCCGCGCACGGGTACCGTGCAGCACCGACGGCTCGTTGTTGATCACCCGCGACACGGTCTTCAGCGACACGTTGGCGCGTTCGGCGACGTCTTTGATCGTGGGTCTGCGCATGGCCACTCCATTTCCCCTGTTCAACGCCGCGGCGGCACGCTGTGCCCGCGCGCGGCGAAGTACAGGATATACAGGTAACACGGCACCATCAGCAGCATGAACACCAGCTGGAAGTCCATGCGTTCCTTCAGCAGCGCGAAGAGCTGCGGCACGATGGCGCCGCCGGCGATGCCCATGATCAGCAGCGCCGAACCGCGCTCGATCAGCTTGCCCAGGCCATGGATCGCCAGCGGGAAGATCGCCGGCCACATCATCGCGTTGGCGAATCCCAGGGCCGCGACGAAGGCCACCGACACGTAACCCTTGGTCAGGTACGCGCCGATGGTCAGCAGCACGCCCAGCACCGCCGACCACACCAGATAGCTCTGCTGCGAAACGAAGCGCGGGATGGCGACGAAACCGACGATGTAGCCGACCAGCATCGCGGTCAGGGTGGCCGAGGTCAGGAACTTGGTCTGGTCCGCCGGCAGGCCGAAGCTGTGCCCGTAGGTGCCGATTGCGTCGCCGGCCATCACCTCGGCGCCGACGTAGACGAAGATCGCCAGCGCGCCGAGCCACACGTGCGGATAGTTGAACAGACTGTCGCCGCCCGCATCGGCCTTGCCGCCCTGTTCGGAACGTAGGTCGGGCAGTGGCGAGAACAGGATCGCGACGCCGAGCACCGCAAGCACGCCGGCCATCACCAGGTACGGCACGTGCACGCGCGCGGCGAACTCGTTCAGCAGCGCGGCCTTACCGGCCGCGTCGGCCGCGGCGACCTGCTCGCTGAGGTTGTCCATGCCGTGCAGCACCAGCGCGCCCAGCACCAGCGGGGCGAGGATGCCGGCGACCTTGTTGCAGATGCCCATCACGGCGATGCGCTGTGCCGCGCTCTCGATCGGGCCGAGGATGCTGATGTACGGGTTCGACGCCGTCTGCAGCACGGCCAGGCCGGCACCGATCACGAACAGCCCGCCCAGCGCGCCCGGATACCAGCGGCGCACGCAGAACTCGCCGAACGTCGCCGCGCCCACCGCCATCACCAGCAGGCCCAGCGCCATGCCTTTCTTCATGCCGGTGCGGTCGAGGATCGCCGACGCGGGCAACGCGAACACGAAGTACGACAGATAGAAGACGAAGGTGACCAGGAAGGCCTTGACCACGCTCAGCTCGAAGGCGAGCTGGACGAAACCGATCAGCGGCCCGTTGAGCCAGGTGACGAAGCCGAAGATGAAAAACAGCGCCCCGACGATGGCGATCGACGTGGTCTGGCGCGTAGCTGGGCTTGCGCTCATGCGCGTTGCTCCCCGAATGGTTGGCGACTGAGCCGGCATTCGCGCATCCCGGTGCGGAAGCGGCGGGAACAACGTTGTCACAAAATGCCATTGGAAGCTACCCGAGCCATTTCGAAAGCCTGCGGCTACCGAGGGTTTCGGCGCAGAGATCATGCGGCACTGCAACATGAAACTTTGACCGGATAGAGCCTTCGATTTGCTCGAATCGATCCAATTTGTGACATGAGTCACATCTCTTCCATACGCCTCCATAACCGAATACCAATGGGGGTCCAAAGTCTTGACATCGTTGTCAAAGGATTTTGAAACTCCGCTGCAACAAAGGGCCCGGCCCTTCCACGAAATCCGAGGTTTCGGCATACGCATGGTGGTCATGGCTCGCCCCGCACTGGCAGGTTCTCGGCCCCTCGCTGGCGAAGCGTTCGTCGCGGCGGACGTCGGCGGCACCCATGTGCGCCTGGGCCTGGTCCGTGCCGACAACGCGGGGCGCACGCTCAGCGTGTCGGAATATCGCAAGTACCAGTGCGCCGACTATCCGGGCCTGGCCGAGATCTTCGAGGCCTACCTGCGCCAGTTGCCCGGCGTGGCGGTAACCCGCGGGGTGATCGCCAGCGCCGGCTATCCGCTGGAAGACGGCAGCGTGATTTCCGCCAACCTGCCATGGAAGCTGTCGCCGGCCGGGATCCGCGAACGCCTCGGCTTCGCCGACCTGCGTCTGGTCAACGATTTCGAAGCGCTGGCGCACGCGGTGGCCGGTTTCGACGGCGAACAGGCGATCCGCCTGGCCGGCCCGGCCGTTGCGCCGATGCATGGCCCGGTGCTGGTGCTGGGTCCCGGCACCGGTCTCGGCGCAGCCGTGTGGATTCCGAACGGCACGCGGCCGGTGGTGCTGGCCACCGAAGCCGGCCAGGCCTCGCTGGCCGCCGGCACCGTGCGCGAACTGGCCTTGCTGGGGCAGATGCTGCGCGAGCGCAGCCACGTGTCGATCGAACACGCCCTGTCGGGACCCGGATTGCTCAACCTGTACCGCGCCGTCTGCGCCCTGCGCGGTTCGGAGCCGGGGCTGGCCACGCCCAACGCAGTCACCGCGGCGGCGCTGGGTGACGGCGACGACGCGGCACGCGAGACCCTCGAGGTCTTCTGCGGCCTGCTCGGCAGCGTCTGCGGCGATCTCGCCCTGACCTATGGCATCCAGGGCGGGGTGTATCTGGCCGGCGGCATCCTGCCGCATCTCGGCGACTTCCTCCTCCGCAGCGATTTCGCCGCGCGCTTCCTCGACAAGGGGCCGATGCGCGAGGCGCTGCAGCGCATCCCCGTGAAATTGGTCGAGCACGGGCAACTCGGCGTCATCGGCGCCGCCAGTTGGTACCTCGGCCAGGCCACGGACGATTGAAGACAGCATCGGCGCCGGGGAAGGGCGCCGACAGGAAAACGGGGGCGGAGCGTTCGGCCGACCTTGGGCAACACAGCAGCAACCCGGCTCCGGCCGATCACAAATCATGATGGGAGAGACACATGAAATACCGTAAATCGCTACTTTCCGTCGCCATCGCGACGGGCCTCGTGGTCTCGATGCATGCGCAGGCGCAGGACGCGGCTCCGCAGCAGCAGGCGCAAGCCACCGATCTCGACGCCGTGACCGTCACCGGCATCCGCGGCAGCATCGAAAAGGCGCTGGACGTGAAGCGCGACGCCAAGTCGCATGTCGAAGTCGTGACCGCCGAGGACATCGGCAAGCTGCCGGCGAAGAACGTGGCCGACACCCTGCGCGAATTGCCGGGCGTGACCATCAGCTCCTCCAGCGCCAGCGAAGGCGGGTTCGACGAAGCCGACCGCGTCAGCATGCGCGGCACCAGTCCCAGCCTGACCCAGACCCTGGTCAACGGCCACAACATCGGCACCGGCGACTGGTTCGTGCTGAGCCAGGTGCAGACCGTCGGTCGCAGCGTGAGCTACTCGTTGCTGCCGTCGGAAATCGTCGACCAGGTGGTCGTGCACAAGGGTTCGGAGGCCAAGCTGGTCGAAGGCGGCAGCGCCGGCTCCGTCGACATCGTCACCCGCCGCCCGCTGCAGTACGCGGACAAATTCACCGCCACCGGCTCGCTGGGCGCGGTCTACGCCGACCTGCCGGGCAAGACCGATCCGCAGGTCAGCGCCCTGCTCAACTGGAAGAACGACGCCGGCACCCTCGGCGTGATGGTGCAGGGCTTCTCCGAAGAACGCCATCTGCGCCGCGACGGCCAGGAAGTGGTCGGCGGCTACGGCCAGATCGCGGCGGATTCGGCCGCCGCGCTGGCCAACCCACAGCTGGCCGGCACTTACTATCCGAACCTGCTCGGCGCGGTGCTGTTCGAACAGGAGCGCAAGCGCACCGGCGGCGTGCTCGATATCGAAGTCAAGGCCAGCGACAACCTGACCCTGAACCTCAACGCCTTCGTTTCGAAGCTGGAAGCGGACAACTACAACCGCAACTACATGCTGTGGACCAGCCATGCCTTGGGCAACGGCGCCACGTTCGCCAATGCCGTCGTGCAGAACGGCGTCATCACCTCCGGCACGCTCAACCCCGATGGCACCGCCAACGATGGCGCTTATGGCGTGTACGACATGATCTCGCGTCCAGGCGCGAAGTCTTCGTCGAATTACGTCACCCTCGACGCCGATTGGCAGGCCGGCGATTCGCTCGGTTTCAAATTTCAGCTCGGCACCTCCAAGGGCAAGGGCAGCAGTCCCACACAGGACGTGCTGGAAACCGGCGTGGGCCAGGGCGCCGGCGCCAGTTGGGCCATGCACGGCATCAACGAGACCATCGACTGGAACCTGGGCGGGAACAACACGGCTGCGAACCACCTCCCGAATGCGGGCTGGATCTTCGGCGGCCAGGGCATCGACGTGAGCGACAAGGAAGACTGGTTCGCCGCCGATGGCGAGTTCGGCTTCACCGACGGCGTGCTGGCCTCGCTCGACTTCGGCGTCCGCTACTCCGAACACGAGCGCAAGAACGACTTCGAAATCGCACAGGGCCCGAATTGGGCCACCGATTGGCAGAACATCGCCAACTACCCGACCGATGCCGCCCACTACCCCGGCGATTTCGGCAACGGCATCGGCGGCAGCACCCCATCGGGAATCTGGTACTACACGCCGGAACAACTGGCCGCGATCAACGCCGAGTTCGCCAACCGCAACAATCCGGAGCGCTTCTACTTCTCCGACGTGTACGGCGTGAAGGAGAAAGTCTCGGCCGCCTATGTCCAGGCCAACTTCGAAGGCGAACGCTGGAGCGGCAACGTCGGTCTGCGCTACGTGAAGACCGACGGCACCATCCACTACAACCAGGCGCTGCCCGTCGCTTCGGGTATCCCTGGCGCGATCTCGGGTTCGGCTTTCGGCGACTACCTGCCGGTCACGGTCGACAACAGCTACAACAAGCTGCTGCCCAGCGTTAACCTGAAGCTCGACCTGGACGAGAACGTGGTCGCGCGCATCGCCGCGTCGAAAACGATGACCCGCCCCGACTATTCTGCGCTGGCCGGCTCGCTGTCTCTGGACGACCTGACCCATACCGGCAGCGGCGGCAATCCGAAACTGGACCCGCTGATCTCGACCAACCTGGACGTCGCTCTGGAGTGGTATTACGCTCCGCGCGCGCTCTTGTCCGCCAGCTTGTACAGCATGCAGCTGAAGGACTACGTCGGTTTCGGCACGACGACGATCGCGTACAAGGACCAGGCCGCCAGCCATGAGGCGGGCACCGACGTGTACAGCGACTATCAGGTTTCCGTCCCGATCAATACCGACGGCAAGGTCACCGGCCTTGAACTGAACTGGCAGCAGCCGATCGGCGAATGGTTCGGCGTTTCCGCCAACTATACCCGCGCCAACAGCTCCACTGAAGGCGGCAAGCCGCTGAACGGCACGTCGAAGAACACCTACAACGTGGCCGGCTACTTCGAGAACGATACGTTCAGCGCACGGGTCAGCTACAGCTTCCGCGAAGCCTTCTACGCCGGCGTCAGCCGCACCGACGCCTTCTACGAGGACGATTTCGGCACGGTATCCGCTTCGCTCAACTACAAGGCGACCGACTGGCTGACCGTCAGCCTGGATGGCCTGAACCTGAACGATCCGGTCAAGTCGTACTACACCAAGACCGCTGCCGGCGTGCTGCCCTACGCGATGTACTCCAATGGCCGCCAGTACTACTTGAACTTCCGCTTCAAGTTCTGAGCCATGGCGGCTTCCGAGTAACGTTGCACCCAACGGGTCCGGACTTGTCCGGACCCGTTTTCTTTTGCAAGCTGCGCCACGCACCACGACTTCCGGAAAACCGATGAAGCCTTCGCCCCTGTTTCGCATCATCCCGTTCGCCATCGCCCTGGTTGCATTGGTGGCATGCAAGCCTGCAACCGAGCGACACGGCGATCATGCCGCTGCGTCCGTCGCCGCGGCGCCATCGCTGATTCCCGCCCCGGCGACGCTGCAAACCAACGATGGCCAGTTCGTGGTCGATTCCGGTACGCGCCTGCATGCGGAAGGCGAAGCCGCGCAGCGCGTGGCCAAGTTGTTCAACGGCTTCCTCGCGACGCAGAAGCGTCCGGAAATCCCGCTCGCCGATGCCGGCAACGGCGGTATCCGCTTCGAAATCGCCACCAGCGCTTCGCCTTCGCCGGAAGGCTACGTGCTGGATGTGAAGACCGACGGCATCGTCGTGCGCGCCGCCGACGAGCGCGGCCTGTTCTATGGCGCCGCCACCCTGCTGCAACTGTTGACGCCTGCCGACGGCGACAAGGTCGCGGTGCGCGCCCTGCACATCGAAGACGCCCCGCGTTTCGGCTGGCGCGGCGCGATGCTTGACTCGGCGCGGCATTTCCAGAACGTCGACGAGATCAAGCGCCTGCTCGATGCGATGGCCCTGCTCAAGCTCAACATGTTCCACTGGCACCTGACCGACGACCAGGGCTGGCGCATCGAGATCCCGAAGTATCCGAAGCTCACCGAAATCGGCGCTTGCCGCATTCCCGCCGGCGATGCCGGCATCGATCCGGCGACCGGCAAGCCCGTGCCGTATTGCGGCTTCTACACGCAGGCGCAGATCCGCGACGTGGTCGCCTACGCGGCTGCGCGCCACATCGAGGTGATGCCCGAGTTCGACGTGCCCGGCCACGCCGTCGCCGCCATCGCCGCGTATCCGCAACTGGGCGTCACCGGCGCGCCGTTGCCCGTCTCCAACGAATGGGGCGTCAATAGCAACCTGTTCAATACCGAAGAAGACACCTACCGCTTCTTCGAGGACGTGCTGGGCGAAATGGTGAAGCTGTTCCCCGGCCGCTACGTGCACATCGGCGGCGACGAAGCGGTGAAGGACCAGTGGATCGCCTCGCCGCGCGTACAGCAGCAGATGAAGGCACAGGGCGCGAAGGACGAGATGGCGATGCAGGGCCTGATGGTCGCGCGGCTGGAGAAGTTCCTCGCCGCGCATGGCAAGCGCCTGATCGGCTGGGACGAAATCCTCGAGGGCAAGCTGCCGGAATCGGCCACGGTGATGTCGTGGCGCGGCACCGAGGGCGGGCTGGAAGCGGCGAAGCAGGGCCATGACGTGGTGATGTCGCCGTCGTCCGACCTCTACTTCGACTACCTGCAAACCCATTCGGCCAACGAACCACCGGGACGCCCATCGATCATCGAGATGAAGCAGGTCTACGCCTTCGAACCGGTGCCGGCCGAACTGCCCGCCGACAAGCGGCAGCACATCCTCGGCCTGCAGGCCAATATGTGGACCGAGCACTCGCGCAGCTACGCGCGCGTGCAGCACAACCTGTTCCCGCGCCTGGCCGCAGTGGCCGAAACCGGCTGGACGCCGAAGGACAGGAAGGATTACGCCAGTTTCCTCGCCCGCCTGCCCGCGCAACTGCCGCACTGGCATGCGCAGGGCGTCGAGTACGCGCGCACGCCGTTCGAAGTCGAGTTCCAGGCCGAAGCCGGCGGCAGCGCCACGGCGAAGGTCGCGCTGTCGAATCCGCTGGGTTATCCGGACATCCGTTACACCATCGACGGCAGTGCGCCGACCGCGACGTCGGCCGCGTATAAGCAGCCGTTCGACGTCGCGGTGCCGACCAAGCTGCGTGCGGCGGTATTCGTAGACAGGCAGGCGCTAGCCAACGCGAACGCCTTCGATGTCGATGCCGCCTCGCTGCTGACCCGCGGCAACAACGCGCTGGCTTCGTGCGGCAAGGGCCTCGGCCTGCGGCTGGAGGACGATGGCCCGTTCAACGGCGAACGCGGCATCTACAACGTCGACATCTTCAATCCGTGCTGGCAATGGAAGCAGGTCGACCTGTCCGCCATCGGCATGGTCCAAGTGCACGCGGCGCGTTTGCCATACAACTTCCAGCTGGCCCATGACGAATCCAGCCGCAAATTCCAGCCGGCTCAGACCGCACACGGCGAACTGGTGCTGCGTGCTGGCTGCGCAGGCGCGGAACTGGCCCGCGTGCCGATGCCCGCGCAACCGGACGCGGACGGATTCCTCACCCTGAAGACCGCAATCCCGGCGCAGTCGAAGCCGATCGATCTATGCGTCTATTTCACCGGCGACACGCGTCCGGCGATGTGGGTGGTGGACCGGATCGCCTTGCAACCGAAATGACACGTCCGTAGGAGCGCACCTGGGCGCGACCCCGGGAATTCCCGGCACGCGGGCCTTCGTGGTGCAGCGTTGTTGTCCCGGTCGCGCCCAGGTGCGCTCCTACGAAAGCAGGTTCAATACAGTAGGTAGCGCTGGCGCTCGCGCTGGAATTTCTCCAGCCCCGGCTGCCAGCGCGCCTGCAGGACATCGAGCGGCTCGCCGCGCTCGATGCCCTCGCGGATCCATGCATTGCCGGCCAGCTTGTCGAAGAAATACGGCGACGCGGGTTCGAAGCGGAACTGTTTCGGGTACAGGTCGTGCAGCGCCTTGACCAGCGCCAGTCCGGTCCGGAACGGCTGGAACGCGTCGCGATCGGTCACGTGCAACTGCACGCCTCCGCACAACACGCCTTGGTGCTTGGAGAAGCTGGGAGTGAACCAGGTCGGGCGAAAACGCACGCCGGGCAGTTCGAGCGCGTTGAGCTTCGCGGCCAGTTGCTGCGCATCGACGAACGGTGCGCCGATGGTTTCGAACGGCCGCGTGGTGCCGCGCCCTTCGGAAACGTTGGTGCCTTCGATCAATGCGGTGCCGGGATAGACCAGCGCGGTGTCGCGCGTGGGCATGTTCGGCGACGGCGGCACCCACGGCGTCGCGCCGCCGGGTTCGGTGTCTGTGCGCTTCCAGCCGCGCATCTTCACCACGCGCAATTCCGCGCTGATGCCGAAGGCTTCGTTGAACAACTTGGCCAGTTCGCCGATGGTCATGCCGTGGCGCACCGGAATCGGGAACAGGCCGACGAACGAGGCGAACGCGGGCTCCAGCACCGGCCCTTCGACCTTTTCGCCGCCGAGCGGATTCGGCCGGTCCAGCACCCACACCGGAATGCCCTGCTTCTTCGCCGCGCGCAACACGTTGGCCAGCGTGTACGGGTAGGTGTAATAGCGCGCGCCGACGTCCTGGATGTCGAACAGCAACAAGTCGATGCCCTGCAGCATCTTCGCATCGGGTTCGCGGTGTTCGCCGTACAGGCTATGCACCGGCAAACCCGTCGCCACGTCGCACGACGAATCCACGTGCGCGCCGGCCTGCACGTCGCCGCGGACGCCATGCTCCGGGCCGAACAACGCCACCAGCCGGAAGTCCTTGCGCGCGGCCAGCAGATCCACGTCGCTGCGCAACGCCCGGTCCACGCCGGTCATGTTGGTGACCAGACCGATGCGCCTGCCGTGCAACGGGCCGGCCTGTTCGCGCAACAGGACTTCGATGCCCGGCTCCGGCCCAGTGCCATGCGGCTCCGCGGCGCGCAGCGGCAAGGCCAACGCCATGGACATGAGGCCAAGAAGGAAAAGGCTTCGTCCGTATCGATGCATGCGTGCGACCCGTGTGCGTGGCGTGACGAAAAGCATAGGCAACCTTAACCGATCGTCGGATAATCGGGCCGATGTCGCCCAGCCGGGACCCGAAAACCGCGATGCGTCGTTTTCTTCCGATAGCCGCCTGCCTGCTGGCACTGGCCGGCAACGCACGCGGTGCTCCCGGGGACGCCATCGTGCCGTCGCTGATCCCGCAGCCTGCGTCCATGCAGGTCGGCACGGGCGTATTCGTGGTCGATGCGGGAACGACCGTTTCCGCCGAAGGCGACGCCGCATTGCGCGTCGCGGCGCGCTTCAACGGCTTCCTCGTCGCCGCAGGAAGGACGCCGCTGCGAATGCTGCCCTACCCCGGGGACGAGCGGGGACAGATCGACCACGCCATCCACTTCCGGCTCGACGCGTCTTCCGGCACCGGACCTGAGGGCTATGCGCTGGACATCGACGCCCACCGCATCGATGTCGCCGCGCGCAGCGAAGACGGATTGTTCTACGGCGCGGTCACGCTGTGGCAGTTGCTGACCCAGGGCGAAACCGGCCGTGTCCTGTTGCCCACGCTGCACATCGAGGACGCGCCGCGCTTTTCCTGGCGCGGTTACATGCTCGATTCGGCCCGCAACTTCCAAAGCGTCGAACAGGTCAAGAAGATCCTCGACACGATGGCGCTGCACAAGCTCAACGTATTCCATTGGCATCTGACCGACGACCAGGGCTGGCGCATCGAAATCAAGCGCCATCCAAGGCTGGCCAGGATCGGTGGATGCCGCATTCCGGCAGGCGATGCGGGCATCGATGCCGCGACCGGCAGGCCCGTGCGCTATTGCGGCTGGTACACGCAGGACGACGTCCGCGACATCGTCGCCTACGCCGCCGCACGCCACATCACCGTGGTGCCCGAGATCGACCTGCCCGGCCATGCCACCGCCGCCATCGCCGCGTACCCGCGACTCGGCACCGAAGGCAGGAAGATCCCGGTCACCGCATTCCGCGGCATCCATTCCAACCTGTTCAACGTCGACGAAGGCACGTTCCGCTTTCTCGACGAGGTGTTCGCCGAAGTGGCGCGGCTGTTCCCCGGCGAATACATCCACATCGGCGGCGACGAAGCGATCAAGGATCAGTGGAAAGCTTCCAGGCGGGTGCAGGCGAAGATCCGCGCGCTGGGCCTGAAGGACGAAACGGCACTGCAAAGCTGGTTCGTCCATCACCTGGAAACGATCCTGCACGCGCACGGCAAGCGCCTGCTCGGCTGGGACGAGATCCTCGAGGGCGGTCTGGCGCCCGATGCGACGGTGATGTCGTGGCGTGGCATCGAAGGCGGCATCGAGGCGGCGAAGCAGGGTCACGACGTGGTGATGTCGCCGACTTCGGACATGTACCTGGACTACCTGCAGACCGAGTCGCCGAACGAATTCCCCGGCCGTCCGGCGCCGCGCCTGATCCCGATGGACAGGTTCTACGCCTTCGAACCGGTACCGGCGCAACTCGACGCCGCGCAGCGCAAGCACATCCTCGGCCTGCAGGCGAACATGTGGACCACCGACAACCGCAGCTTCGCCGGGGTCGAGCACAACACGTTCCCGCGCCTGCTCGCGGTGGCCGAGACCGGCTGGACGCCGAAGGAGAAGAAGGACTACACCAGCTTCCTGCGGCGTTTGCCGGCATGGACCCATCGCTACGAAAGCCTCGGCGTCGGCTATGCCCGCACTCCATTCGAAGTGATTGCCAGCGCCGTGTTGCTGCCGGGACCGGGCGATTCCCCGCAGGGCGACGCGCTGGTGACGCTCGCCAATCCGCTCGGCTATCCGATCCGGTACGCGATCGACGGCGCCGGGGCCGGCGTGCCGGCGCTGGAATACCGGAAACCGCTTCGCATCAAGCTTCCCGCGAGCCTTCGTGCCGTTGCCATCGTCGACGGTCGGACCCTGCATCCGATCCAGCGCTTCGATGTCAGCCGCGACAGCCTGCTGACCCGCGCCGACGAACAACTGCAAACCTGCGCCGCCGATGGCCCGGTGCTGCGCATGGAAGACGATGGCCCGGCCAAAGGCGAACGCGCGTTGTACAACGTGGCGATCATGGCCCCGTGCTGGCAATGGAAGGACGCGCCGCTGAAGGACATCGCCGCCATCGAAATCCGTGCGGGCCGCCTGCCCTATATCTTCAACCAGCGTGCCGAGGAAGACGCCGCGCGCAGATTCCTGCCCGCGAAGAGTGCGCATGGCGAACTCGACGTGCGGCTGGATTCCTGCGATGGCGACACCATCGCCACCGCACCCCTGCCGGCCGGATCGGATGCCGATGGCTTCACGACCCTGCGCGCCACCCTCGGCCGCAGGCTCGACGCGCCGCATTCGCTGTGCATCCGCTTCAGCGGCGATTTTCGCCCGCGCATGTGGGTGCTGGACCGCGTTACCCTTTCGTCGACTCCCTGAGGCCGCGACCGCCATGTCACGCCAACGCAAACCCGCCGTTGCCACTCTCCTGCTCGTTTGCGCCGCCGGCCTCGCCCACGGCAAGACGGCCGTGAAGGAAGACATCCTGCGCCTGCTCGGCATCGTGCCGTCGGAACAGTCGCGCGACTACGTGCGGAACAAGCAGCAGTTCCAGCTGCACACGCTGCTGACCGAACAGCGCCACCCGCAGACCATGGACCTGAGCCGGAGCATCGCCGCCGACACCGCCGCCGGCTTGCAGGAGCTGTTCGCCGTCGACCGCGACGTGGCGGCGACGATGAACGCGGTCGCCGACGATCCCGCGCGCCTGCGCGAACTGCGGGACGCCTCGCAGGCGATGCAGGACGCGCTGAAGAACGGCCACCGCATTTACTTCTACGGCACCGGCTCCACCGGCCGCCTGGCGGAAACGCTGGAAAGCGGCCTTTGGCGTCCGTTCTGGGCACGCGTCTCGCGGGACGGGAACGCCTGGCGCAAGGTGCAAAAGGCCTATCCGGGTATCGAGAACCATGTGCGCGGCGAAATCACCGGCGGCGACCGCGCGCTGGTGTCCTCGCTGGAAGGCTTCGAAGACCTGCAGCTGATCGGCAAGCTGCAACTGCACGACAACGGCATCGGCAAGGACGACGTGATGTTCGCCGTCACCGAAGGCGGCGAGACCTCGGCGGTGATCGGCACCGCCAAGGAAGGCGCCGTGGTCAACGGCAACGATCCGCGGAAGACCTGGTTCGTCTACAACAATCCGGACGAGGTGCTGCTGCCGTTCGTACGCAGCCGCGAAGTGATCGAGCACCCCGGCGTCACCAAGATCATGCTGGCGACCGGCCCGCAATCGATCACCGGCTCCACCCGCATGCAGGCCACCACCACCAGCCTGTACGCGCTCGGGGTGACCATGGAAGACGCGATCCACGCCTTGTTGAAGCCGGTGCTGTCGAAGCGGGAACTGGCGGTGCTGGGTTTCGACGACAACGCGACGATCGCTTCGCGCCTGCGCGATTTCGCCACGCTCCAGCAAACCATCGCCGCGACCGCGCCGCGGCTGGCCGCGTGGACCGACCGCGAATCGTCGACCTATGCCGCTGGGCACCGCACCTCTTACCTGGCGCAGCGCGCGCTGATGGCGGTATTCGTCGACGTGACCGAACGCTCGCCGACCTTCCGCCTCGCCCCGCTGGACCGCGCCAACGCGACCGAACGCAAGTCGTGGATCCAGGTATGGACGCCGGCCGCCGATGCCGACGCCGCGTGGGATGCGTTGCTGCATCGCCCCTTCCACGGGCTCGATCCGGCGCAGTACGCGAAACCGTTCGACACCCAGATCGAGGATCCGTGGCTGCATGCCGCCGCACAGCGCAGCCTGGCCAATGCCGGTGCGGAGCAGCAGCGGCTTTACGATCTTTCTTTCTCGGCGGACAACCTGGGCAGATCCGGCCCGGGCGAAGGCGACCACTGCGCGATGATCCTGCTCGGCGACGAATCGCCGCAGATCGGCGAACGATGGCTGAAGACCTTCGTCGACAAGGGCGCGATCCCGGTCGTCGTCCACGTCGGCAACGCGCCTCTGCCGGCCGACGCGCTCGATGCGCTGCGCAAGCGACTGCCGCAACTGGCGGTGTTCGATTTCACCCTGCCGTTCGCCCACGACCCGCTGCAGGTGAGCCAGACGCTCGGCCTGAAGATGCTGCTCAATGCGCATTCGACCGGGATCATGGCCAAGCTGGGCCGGGTGGTCGGCAACACCATGACCGCAGTGCAGCCGAGCAATCTGAAGCTTTATGGCCGCGCCACCTTCCTGATCCAGTCGCACGTCAACGCGGTGCTGGCCAGCGCGAAGTGGAAGCAGGCAAACGGCGAGACGCCGCCGCTCACCTATGCGCAGGCCAATGCGGTGCTGTTCGACGCGATCGGCAAGCGTTCGGGCAATCCTGCGCTGGCCGGCAGCCCCGAGGTGGAACTGGCCGTCGTGCGCATTCTGGAAAGCCTGCGCCTGCAGCGCGCGATATCGTGGGAAGACGCCGCAGCGCTGCTGCGCGAACGCAAGCTGGACGCATACCTCGCCACTTACGACGACTGATCGTGGGAGCGGCTTCAGCCGCGAATGCTTTGTCGCCACAGCAACGGCATTCGCGGTTGAAGCCGCTCCCACAACGCATTAGGTCGAACCGCGCCCGTCGAATTTCAACAGCACGTCGCGCCACGGCGTCAACCGCGTGCCCAACCCGGCGATCACGCCCAGCGTATTGGCCAGCGCATCATGCACGTCCGCGATCCGGTCGGAGGTCAATGCGCCCTGCGCGTACTCGACGCCGATGCCCAGCAGCACCAGACCGATGCCGGCGCCGAGCAGCGAACTCCAGCGCGGGAACAGTTGCACCGCCATCGCCGCCAGCACCAGATAGGCGCTGGCATGCAGCAGCTTGTCGCCATTCGGCATGTCCGGCACCGGCACGTCGGCGGCCGGCAGCAGCGAGCTGACCACCACCGCGGCGATGGCCGCGCACCACAACGCGCTCCACAGCCATGGGCGGCGGAACGGCTTGAGCGAACGACCGAAGCGAAACGCCATCACGAATTCCCCTTCAGAGCCGCCAGGTCAGATCGCCGCCGAGGAAAGCCGCACCGAATTCGACATCGCGCGAAAAGCCCATCGCCTGGAAGCGTTCGCCCATCTCGGTCGGCAGGGTCAGTTTCTTCGCCTCGTTGGCGAACTTCAACGACAGCTTCCCGTCGCCGCGCGCCTGCACTTCCTCCAGCCGCTGCGCCAGCCCGTTGCCGAGCAGGAAACCGGCCTGGTCGCAGTAGCCGGCGAGGTCGAAGCCGGCGCCGGTGCCGGCCTCTGCCAACGCAGTGAAATCGACCGACGCGGTCAGGTCCTGCAATCCGGGCCACATGTACGGATCGGCGTGCACGTGATGGCGGTAGAACGCGCGCAGGGTGCCGTCGTCGCGTTCGGGCAGATAATACTCGCCGCGCGGATAGCCGTAATCGACGAACAGCATCGCACCGGCGTCCAGCGGGCCCATCACCGCCTGCAGCCAGTACGGCAGTTGCGGCAGCAGTTCGGAACGATAGCCGTCCGCGAACGGGCGCTCGAGGTAGCGTTCGACATGGCGTACGGCCGCGGCCAGCAATGCGTCGGCCGGGCGGTCTGTCCGCACGAAACGGCCCTCCCCGTCCAGCGCGACGTGTTCTTCGAACACCTCGCCATCGCGCAGGGTGAAGCGCGGCGTCGGCAGCGCATCGATCACTTCGTTGGCGAACAGCACGCCATGCCAGCGCGTCTGCAGCGGCTGTTCGAGCCATTCGACCCCGGTGAAAACCGGCGGCGTCAGGCTGCGCCCAAGGCGTTCGCGCTGGCGCTCGCGCAGGTCGGCGCTGGGCTCGAGGATGCAGTAGCGCGCCGGCATCGCATCCAGTTGCAGCAGGCGCTTGAGCACGGTTTCGGCGAACGCGCCGCTGCCGCCGCCGATTTCGAC
>DASRYD010000002.1:0-10444 GCA_035653955.1 Pseudoxanthomonas sp. | reverse complement strand
CGGTGCACGGCTCGGCGCCGGACATCGCCGGCAAGGGCATCGCCAATCCGTGCGCGCTGCTGCTGGGCGCGGCGCAGATGCTCGACCACGTCGGCCAGCCGCAGAACGCCGAGCGCCTGCGCAAGGCCATCGTCGCCACGCTGGAAGCCAAGGATTCGCTGACCCCGGACCTCGGCGGCACCGGCACCACGATGAGCTTCGCGCAGGCCATCGCCAACCGGGTTTGACGGCAGTCGTTCCCCGAATCCGGAAGTCCGGGGAAAGGCATGACTTTGGACATGCGCGCCGCGGATTGGACGGCGGCTAGCCTGCGTGCCGACACTCGCCGATCCAGGGGAATTCCGTGCGCATCACCGCAAATGTTTCCCTGCTGGCGATTCTCGCGCTGGGTTGGACGGCGGCATGCGCCGCGCAAGACCGGACGGTGGAGGCGCTGCCGGGCGATCCGCACGGGCAAGTAGACGCGATCTTCGCGCCGTGGAGCGCGGCCGACATGCCGGGTTGCGCAGTAGGCATCTCCCGCAACGGCGCGCTCGACTATGCGCGCGGCTACGGCATGGCGAATTTGGAGCACCTTGCGCCCATAACGCAGGATTCGGTATTCAACGTCGCTTCCGTGGCCAAGCAGTTCACCGCCTTCTCGATCCTGCTGCTGGCGCAGGAGGACAAGCTGTCGCTCGACGACGACGTCCGGAAATTCCTGCCGGAAATGCCCGACTACGGCAAACCGCTGACGATCGGGCACCTGATGCACCACACCAGTGGTTTGCGCGATCAGGCGCACCTGGCGCTCGTGTCGGGCTGGATCACCGATGCCCGCACGCAGGGTGAGATGTTGAGGATCATCACCAGGCAGCGCAGCGTCAATTTTGCGCCGGGCAGCGAGGTGAGCTACAACAACAGCGGCTACAACCTGCTGGCGGAAATCGTGCAGCGCGTGTCGGGCCAGCCGTTGTCCGCATTCGCGCGCCAACGCATTTTCGCGCCGCTGGGCATGGCCGACACGCAGTTCCAGGAGAATCGCAGCAAGGTCGTGCGGGGCCGTGCCGATGCCTATGGCCGTGTCGAAGCCGGCCCGGGCGAGGCAGGCGGCTGGCGCAAAATCCTGGCGTCGTCCGTGCATTACGGTCCGGGCAATCTGCTGACCACGGTAGGCGACCTGCTCAAATGGCAACAGAACCTGCTCGACGCGCGCGTAGGCGGAAAGGACGTGCAGCGGCAGATGCTGACCTCGGGCCGGCTCGACGACGGTGTCGAGATCGGCTACGGCGGCGGTTTGAGGCTGCAGTCCTACCGCGGGCTGGAGACCATCGGACACGACGGTCTGGCCGACGGCTATCGGGCCGATACGGTGCTGTTCCCGGACCAGAATCTGGCCATCTCGGTGCTGTGCAACAACGGTGCCGCGGCGCCTGATGAGTTGAGCCGCGAGGTGGCCGAGATTTATCTAGGCGAATCGATGCGCAACGACATCAAGCCGGCTGCCTCGGCATCGCAAAGCGCGATGCGGGCATTGGCGGGAACTTATTGGAGCCCGGTCACCGACGAGGTCATCCGGCTGGAATTCAAGGACGGGGCCCTGCGCCAGTTGGGCGGGCCGGCCGCGCTGGTTCCGATCGGCGGCCTGACGTTCCGAGATGGCGAATCGACCCGCGAGTGGTCGTTCCGCCGCAAAGGCGCCGATACCGAATTGAGCGTCGTCGATTTCTGGCCGACGACGCGCGTCTTCGAACGCGTGGACGAACCCATGCCCACGCGCCAGACGCTGGCCGCTCTTGCCGGGCGATATCGCAGCGACGAGACCGAAACCGATTACGTCGCGCGGCTGGATGGCGAAAAACTGGTTCTGCAGTGGCCGAAGCAGCCGGGCATGGCGCTGGAACCCATTGGCGGCGACCGCTTCCTCAGCCCGCAGGGCTGGACGGTGAGCGTCGTCCGTTCGGCGGATGGAGCGGCCGCCGGACTGACTTTCACCAGCCGTCGCCTGCGCCGTTTGCGTGCGGAACGGATGGACTGAGCGCAGGGCGCGCCGCGACCGCGCTTTCCTGCATTTTCGCGGGCCTGTCCAGAAGCGCGTCAGTTGCGCGATTGCAGCTTGCTCAGCAAACGCAGGAATTCGATATACAGCCACACCAGGGTGACCATCAGGCCGAACGCGCCGTACCACTCCATGTATTTCGGCGCGCCGGCCTCCACGCCCGATTCGATGAAATCGAAGTCCAGCACCAGGTTCAGCGCGGCGATCACCACCACGAACAGGCTGAAGCCGATGCCGATCAGGCCGGACTCGTGGATATAGGGGATGTTGATGCCGAAGAAACCCAGCACGATGGTCGCCAGGTAGATCAGCGCGATGCCGCCGGTGGCTGCGGCCACGCCCAACTTGAAGTTCTCCGTCGCCCTGATCAGGCCGCTGCGGTAGGCCAACAGCAGCGCGCCGAGCGTGCCGAAGGTCAGCACCACCGCCTGGAAGACGATGCCGTCGAAGCGCACTTCGTACATCGCTGAGACCGCGCCGAGGAAGAAGCCCTCGACCAGCGCGTACAGCGGCGCGGTGACCGGCGACCATTCCTTCTTGAACGTGGTCACCAGGGCCAGGATCAGCCCGCCGATCGCGCCGCCCAGCAGGTAGCCGAGGATGCCCGGTGCGACCACGGTCTCGCCGCCGACCGTGGACACCGACTGGCTCCAGGCGAAGGCGGCGGTGATCACGCTGAGCAACAGCAGGAAGCCGGTCTTGTTGACCGTGCCGTTCAAGGTCATCGCACCGGCGCCGCGCGACACCACCGTGCCGCTGCCCAGGTCCAGAAAAGTGGATTCCTTCAAAGCCGGATTGCCGCTGCGGATCATGCTTGCTGCCTCGTCGGTGTTCGGACTCTTGTCCCAAGTCCCGAGCATAGCCCATGCGCCGGTCCGGAAAATTGCGTTTGACAGCGGGGGCCCGGGTTCCGACAATACGCGGCCGCGTCGGCGCCTGCGCCGGGTCCGGAACCCAAGTCGGGGTGTAGCTCAGCCTGGTAGAGCGCCTGCTTTGGGAGCAGGAAGTCGCAGGTTCGAATCCTGTCTCCCCGACCAACGTCCAGCGGCAGATGCGACAATCCTGTTCGGGCGCCCGTAGCTCAACCGGATAGAGCACCGGCCTTCTAAGCCGGCGGTTACAGGTTCGAGTCCTGTCGGGCGCGCCACTTCGACGGTGCGCGCGGCGGGCAAGGTTTCAATGGTGGCTGTAGTTCAGCTGGTTAGAGCACCGGATTGTGATTCCGGATGTCGTGGGTTCGAGTCCCATCAGCCACCCCATTTTTGTTTTTGCGTTTTTGCTTTGCTACAATTCGCAGTCTTCGGGGCCGTTAGCTCAGTTGGTAGAGCAGTTGACTCTTAATCAATAGGTCCAAGGTTCGAATCCTTGACGGCCCACCAATCCCGAAGCGCCCGGCACTGCCGGGCGTTTTCTTTTCCGGCGTTGCCGTGTGTCCGCGCTTTTTGTCGGTCCGCCGGCCGTAGAATGTGGCGCAAGCGAAAGTGGCGGAATTGGTAGACGCCCTGGATTTAGGTTCCAGTGCCGCAAGGCGTGGGGGTTCGAGTCCCCCCTTTCGCACCAGGCCTCGCCGAAAACGGCCAAAGGGGGAATGGGCGGGTTCCGGCGTGCGGAACGCCGGTGGCCGACGCTTTCGGCGGCAAGTCTGGCCGGCGAACGGCTGGCAGCCGCGCCCGTCTTCGGCCAAAATACCCCGTTCACCCCAGCGCCGGCCGGCTGGCCGCGCCCGGTGGGACCATTTTCTATCAATGCCATGGCGTGGCCATGACAGCAGGAGCCAGCAAGATGCAAGTTTCCGTGGAATCGGTGGGCAATCTCGAACGCCGCATGAGTTTCACCCTGCCGGCCGAGCGCCTGGACAGCCATATCGGCGGCCGCCTGCGCGAAATCGCGCGGACCGCCCGCATCAAGGGCTTCCGCCCGGGCAAGGTGCCGGCCAAGGTCATCGAACAGCGTTTCGGCCAGCAGGTGCGCGCGGAGGCCCTCGACGGCCTGCTGCGCGAAACCTTCGATTCGGCCGTGCGCGAGAACTCGCTGCTGCTGGCCGGCAACCCGCGCCTGGAGCCGGCCGGCGAAAGCCAATTGGACTGGGTGGCCACGTTCGAGGTGGTGCCGGACTTCGGTGAGATCGACGTCGCCAAGCTGAACGTGATCCGTCATGTTGCCGAAGTGACCGATGCCGACATCGACCAGATGATCGAGAACCTGCGCATGCAGCGCCGCGAATTCCGTGCGGTGGAGCGTCCGGCCCAGGCCGGCGACCGGGTCAACCTGGAAACCTGGTCGCAGGCCGGCGACGAACGCCTGCCCGCCGAAGGCGAGGAGAAGGGCGCGACCCTGATCGGCTCCGGCGTGATGTTCCCGGCGATCGAAAACGGCCTGGTCGGCATGTCCAAGGGCGAGGAAAAGGCCATCGACGTGGATTTCCCCGCCGACTGGCGCGTGCCGCAGCTGGCGGGCCGCAAGGTGCAGGTCCACGTGAAGGTGGTCGAGATCGCCGAATCGTACGTGCCGGAAGTCGACAAGGCCTTCATCAAGAGCTTCGGCGTGAAGAGCGGCGACGCCACGCAGTTCCGCGCAGACATCCGCAGCAACCTGGAGCGCGAACTGAAAGGAGCGCTGGCCAACCGCCTGCGTCGTGAAGTGGGCGAACAGCTGATCGCCGCGTATTCGCACGTGGAAATGCCGCCGAAGCTGGTCGAAGCCGAGGCCCGCAACATGCTGGCCATCCAGTTGGACCAGGCCCACCGCAACGGCCAGAACCCGCAGGTGCCGGACAACGCCTGGCAGGATTTCCTCGACCCCGCCCGCAAGCGCGTGCTGGTCGGCCTGTTGGTCGGCGAGGTCGCCCGCCGCAACCAGCTGCGCCTGGACCCGAAGCGCCTGAACGAGACCATGCGCCTGATCGCCTCCACCTACGAGGAGCCGGAGCAGGTCATTGAGTTGTACCGCAACGATCCCCAACTGATGGGTGGATTGCAGAACCGGGTGATGGAAGAGCAGGTGATCGACTGGATCGCCGAGCGTGCCCAGCACACCGAGCAGCCGCTTTCGTTCCAGGAAGCCATCCGCGGTTAACTCAGGCGTCGGCGCGTGCCGGGGCCACAACGGGAATCCAAATGAGCATTGAGACCAAAGCCCTGAACCTCGTGCCGATGGTGGTCGAACAGACCAGCCGCGGCGAGCGCGCCTACGACATCTATTCGCGGCTGCTGAAGGAGCGGGTGATCTTCCTGGTGGGCGGCGTCGACGACCACGTCGCCAACGTGATCGTCGCCCAGATGCTGTTCCTGGAAGCGGAGAATCCGGAAAAGGACATCAGCTTCTACATCAACTCGCCCGGCGGCATCGTCACCGCAGGCATGGCGATCTACGACACCATGCAGTACATCAAGCCGGACGTGAGCACCATCTGCGTCGGCCAGGCGGCCAGCATGGGCGCCGTGCTGCTGGCGGCGGGCGCCAAGGGCAAGCGCTATGCGCTGCCGAATTCGCGGGTGATGATCCACCAGCCGCTGGGCGGCTTCCAGGGCCAGGCCACGGACATCGACATCCATGCGCGCGAAATCCTGACCATGCGCCAGCGCCTGAACGAAATCCTGGCCAAGCACACCGGTCAGTCGCTGGAAACCATCGCCCGCGACACCGAACGCGACAATTTCAAGAGTGCCGCGGAGGCCCAGGCCTACGGTCTGGTCGACCAGGTGCTGGAGCGCCGTTCGGACGATTCCATCCAGGCGGCGTGAGCCTGGACGAAACGGCGAAACCATTGTTTTCGCACGGGTTCCCGGGCGGACTGGCGTCCCCCGGGCCCTGTGCTATTCTCGAATCGAATCCCCCGCCGGAAGGGCGGGTCAAGCGGGTAAGCAAGGCATGAGCGAAGAACGCACGGGCCGTTCCGGCGACAGCAACAAGATCCTGTACTGCTCGTTCTGCGGCAAGAGCCAGCACGAGGTCCGCAAGCTAATCGCGGGCCCCAGCGTGTTCATCTGCGATGAATGCGTCGAACTGTGCAATGACATCATCCGCGAGGAGCTGGAAGAGAAGGCCCAGTCCGCGCGCAGCCACCTGCCCAAGCCGCGCGAAATCCTCGAGGTGCTGGACCAGTACGTGATCGGCCAGCAGCGCGCCAAGCGCACGCTGGCGGTCGCCGTGTACAACCACTACAAGCGCATCGAGAGCCGGCAGAAGAACGACGACGTCGAACTGGCCAAGTCCAACATCCTGCTCGCCGGTCCGACCGGCTCGGGCAAGACGCTGCTGGCCGAGACGCTGGCGCGCCTGCTCAACGTGCCGTTCACCATCGCCGACGCGACCACGCTGACCGAGGCGGGCTACGTCGGCGAGGACGTGGAGAACATCATCCAGAAACTGCTGCAGAAGTGCGACTACGACGTCGAGAAGGCGCAGCAGGGCATCGTCTACATCGACGAGATCGACAAGATCTCGCGCAAGAGCGAGAACCCGTCGATCACCCGCGACGTGTCCGGCGAAGGCGTGCAGCAGGCGCTGCTGAAGCTGATCGAGGGCACCATCGCCAGCGTGCCGCCGCAGGGCGGACGCAAGCACCCGCAGCAGGAATTCCTGCAGGTCGACACCAAGAACATCCTGTTCATCTGCGGCGGCGCCTTCGCCGGGCTGGACAAGATCATCCAGCAGCGCAGCACCGAGGCCAGCGGCATCGGTTTCGGGGCCAAGGTCAAGAGTTCCGAAAAGAAGACCGAGATGGGCAAGATCCTGTCCGAGGTCGAGCCGGAAGACCTGATCAAGTTCGGCCTTATCCCCGAATTCGTCGGTCGTCTGCCGGTGGTCGCGACGCTGGAGGAACTGGACGAAACGGCTCTGGTGAAGATCCTCACCGAACCGAAGAACGCCATCACCAAGCAGTTCAAGAAACTGTTCGACATGGAAGGCGTGGAACTGGAGTTCCGTCCCGACGCGCTCTCGGCCATCGCACGCAAGGCGCTGAAGCGCAAGACCGGCGCGCGCGGCCTTCGTACCATCGTCGAATCGGTGCTGCTGGATACGATGTACGACCTGCCGTCCATGGAAAACGTCGGCAAGGTGGTGGTGGACGAGTCGGTGATCGAACACAAATCCGAACCGTACCTGATCTACCAGAACCCGCCGCCGCCCAAGGTGGCCGTGGCCGAATGAGCCCGGCGGGGCCTTGCGATTCAAGGCCTTCCGCCATTTCACTTCGCGCTCACTTGCATCCCGGACGCAATGGCCCCATAACGGGGCCATTGGCGTTTCGGCGCCCCGAAAATCCGTAGTCCAGGAGCCCCCATGCCCCGTCGTTCCGCTTCCGAAATCCTCGACTTGCCGGTGCTGCCGCTGCGCGACGTGGTGGTGTTCCCGCACATGGTCATCCCGCTGTTCGTCGGTCGCGACAAGTCCATGCGCGCGCTGGAGCAGGCGATGGAATCCGACAAGCGCATCCTGTTGCTGGCGCAGAAGTCCGCCGAGACCGACGACCCCGGCGCCGGCGACCTGTACCAGATCGGCACCCTGGCCCAGGTGCTGCAGCTGCTGAAGCTGCCCGACGGCACCATCAAGGTGCTGGTCGAGGGCGTCGCCCGCGTGCGCGTCTCGCGCGTCGGCGAGCGCGACGGTTCGCTGTACGGGCAGGGCGAGGAAATCGAATCCGAGGTCGCGCGCGAACCGCGCGAACTGGAGGCCGTCGCGCGTTCGCTGATGGGCCTGTTCGAACAATATGTGAAGACCAACCGCAAGCTGCCGCCGGAACTGCTGCAGACCCTCAGCGGCATCGACGAGCCCAGCCGCCTGGCCGACACCATCGCCGCGCACCTGGGCGTGCGCCTGAGCGACAAGCAGCGCTTGCTGGAAACCGTCGAGGTCGGCGAACGGCTGGAACTGCTGGTCGGTTTCGTCGACGGCGAGATCGACGTGCAGCAGATGGAGAAGCGCATCCGCGGCCGGGTCAAGTCGCAGATGGAGAAGTCGCAGCGCGAGTACTACCTCAACGAGCAGATGAAGGCGATCCAGAAGGAACTGGGCGAACTCGACGACGCGCCCGGCGAGCTGGACGAACTGGCGCGCAAGATCGCCGAAGCCGGCATGCCGAAGGTGGTGGAAACCAAGGCCAAGGCCGAGTTGAACAAGCTCAAGCAGATGTCGCCGATGTCGGCCGAAGCCGCGGTGGTGCGCAACTACCTCGACTGGTTGCTCGGCGTGCCGTGGAAGAAGCGCAGCAAGGTGCGCAAGGACCTGAAGGTCGCGCAGGAGACCCTCGACGCCGACCATTACGGCCTGGAGAAGGTCAAGGAACGCATCCTCGAGTACCTCGCGGTGCAGTCGCGGGTCAAGCAGATGAAGGGCCCGATCTTGTGCCTGGTCGGTCCGCCGGGCGTGGGCAAGACCTCGCTGGGGCAGAGCATCGCCAAGGCGACCAACCGCAAGTTCGTGCGCATGGCGTTGGGTGGCGTGCGCGACGAGGCCGAGATCCGCGGCCATCGCCGCACCTACGTCGGCTCGATGCCCGGCCGCATCGTGCAGAACCTCAACAAGACCGGGACGAAGAATCCGCTGTTCGTGCTGGACGAGATCGACAAGATGTCGATGGACTTCCGCGGCGACCCGTCGTCGGCGCTGCTGGAAGTGCTCGACCCCGAGCAGAACCACACCTTCAACGACCACTATCTCGAGGTCGACCTGGATCTGAGCGAGGTGATGTTCATCGCGACCTCCAATTCGCTGAACATCCCCGGCCCGCTGCTCGACCGCATGGAGGTGATCCGCATCCCCGGCTACACGGAGGACGAGAAGCTCAACATCGCCCAGCGTTACCTCGTTCCGAAACAGCTGAAGGCCAACGGGCTGAAGCCCGAGGAGCTGAAGATCGACGAAGGCGCGGTGCGCGACATCGTGCGCTACTACACGCGCGAGTCCGGCGTGCGCAACCTGGAACGCGAGCTGGCCAAGATCTGCCGCAAGGTGGTCAAGGAGATCGCGCTGAAGGGCCCGGCCCCGGCCAAGTCGAAGAAGAAGCCGAAGGCCGTGCACGTCGCCTCGGAGAACCTCGACAAGTACCTGGGCGTGCGCCGCTTCGATTTCGGCCGCGCCGAGGAACAGAACGAAGTCGGCCTGGTCACCGGCCTGGCCTGGACCGAGGTCGGTGGCGACCTGCTGCAGATCGAAGTCGCGCTGGTGCCGGGCAAGGGCGCATTGACCCTGACCGGCCAGCTCGGCGACGTGATGAAGGAATCCGCGTCCGCGGCGATGTCGGTGGTCCGCGCCCGTGCGCAGGCGCTGGGCATCGACGCCGAATTCCTGCAGAAGCACGACATCCACCTGCACGTCCCAGACGGCGCCACGCCCAAGGACGGCCCCAGCGCCGGCATCGCCATGGTCACCGCGCTGGTGTCGGCGCTGTCCAAGGTGCCGGTGAAGTCCGACGTGGCGATGACCGGCGAAATCACCCTGCGCGGGCGCGTTTCGGCGATCGGCGGGCTGAAGGAAAAACTGCTGGCGGCGCTGCGAGGCGGCATCACCACGGTGATCATCCCCGAAGAGAACCGCAAGGACCTGGCCGACATTCCCGCCAACGTCACCGCAGGCATGAAGATTGTTCCGGTGAAGTGGATCGACGAAGTGCTCGACCTCGCGCTGGAACGTCCGCTGGCGCCTACGCCCGCCGCGGGCGGCCAGGCGATCGCTCCGCGCGAGCCTGCGCCTGCATCATCGCAGGCGGATGTCAAGCATTGAATCGTGAATCTGCGTTTGTCGCGAATATGCGAAACCGCCTGTTTTTCAGGCGGTTTTTGCTTGCGCCGGCAACGCCGCGACTGGTATAAATCCGTCGCTCGAATCGCCTGCCGGGAAGCAAGGCCAGGCCTGTCCGCCGGATTCCGTTGCGCCGCAGCGTGCCGGACAATCCGATCCACGATCCGCGGCAAAGAAGCCGCACAGGGAGCCAATAGATGAACAAATCCGAATTGATCGATTACGTCGCCGATGCCGCAGGCCTCAGCAAGGCCGATGCCGGTCGCGCCGTCGAAGCCGTCGTCGCGGGCGTCACCAGCGCGCTGAAGCAGGGCGACAGCGTTGCCGTCGTCGGTTTCGGTACCTTCCAGGTCCGTGCCCGCGCCGCACGCAGCGGCCGCAATCCGAAGACCAAGGAAACCATCCAGATCCCGGCTTCGAACAATCCGGTGTTCAAGGCTGGCAAAGCTTTGAAGGATGCCGTAAACTAGTCAACTCGCCGCCGGGCATCGGCCTGTCGGCAAAAGCACCCGGGTGCTTAGCTCAGCGGTAGAGCGTCTCCCTTACAAGGAGAGGGTCGGGGGTTCGAACCCCTCAGCACCCACCAAGTTCGGGCAATCCGGTCGCTTCCAGTTTCAAGCGCGGAGTGGTAGTTCAGTCGGTTAGAATGCTGGCCTGTCACGC
>DASRYD010000001.1:0-1557 GCA_035653955.1 Pseudoxanthomonas sp. | reverse complement strand
GCCCCGACCAGCAGGGCGCCGACCAGTCCCGGCCCCGCCGTATAGGCCACCCCGTCGAGGTCGTCCGGGGTCAGCCCGGCCTCGGCCAGGGTCTGCCGGACCAGCGGCAGCAGCTTGCGCACGTGGTCGCGACTGGCCAGTTCGGGCACCACGCCACCATATTCGGCGTGCAGGGCGATCTGGCTGTAGACCGCATGGGCCAGCAGTCCGGATCCGCCCGTCCGGCCCGTGTCGTACACGGCCACGCCGGTTTCATCGCAGCTGGTTTCGATGCCTAGGACGCGCATGGGGGTCAGATGGGGGCTATCCGCTTGATTCGGAAGGGTACCTGCTTGCACGGCACCCGAGGGCGTCAGTATAATGCGCGGCTCCCCCGGGCCGCCCGGGGAATCATGTGCGGCTCCATCCGCAAGAGCCCGGCATCCATGGCCGGACTTTCCAACCACCGAGATCACGTATGCCCAGCGTCAAAGTCCGCGAAAACGAGCCATTCGAGTTTGCCCTGCGCCGCTTCAAGCGCACCTGCGAAAAGGCCGGCGTGCTGGCCGAAACCCGCAAGCGCGAGTTCTACGAAAAGCCGACGCAGGAACGCAAGCGCAAGGCCGCCGCCGCGGTGAAGCGCCAGATCCGCCGCAGCTCGCGCGACGTCACCAAGCGCCAGCGCCTGTACTGAGCCGCGTACGCGGATCCCTCCGCAAGAGCCCGCACATGCTTGTGCGGACTTTTGAGGAAGCGACTGAGAAGCCGGCACGCGCGAGCGTCGCCGGCTTTTCGTGTTTTTGCATCCGGAGAATTCCATGAGTCTGAAAGAACAACTCACCGCCGACATGAAAGCCGCGATGAAGGCCGGCGACAAGGACAAACTGGGCGTGATCCGCCTGATCAACGCCGCGATCAAGCAGAAGGAAGTCGACGAGCGCATCGAGCTGGACGATGCGGCGGTGCTGGCCGTGCTGGAAAAGATGGTCAAGCAGCGCAAGGATTCGGTAAGCCAGTACGAAACCGCCAAGCGCGAGGACCTGGCCGCTATCGAACGTGCCGAGATCGCGGTGATCGACGGTTACCTGCCGGCCAAGCTCGGCGAAGCGGAAATCCTCGCCGCGATCGACGCCGCCATCGCCGAGACGGGGGCCACCGGCCCGGCCGACATGGGCAAGCTGATGGGCGTAATGAAGCCGAAGCTTGCCGGACAGGCCGACATGGGACTGGTGTCCGCGCTGGTGAAGAAGAAGCTGGTCGGCTGATTCAGCCGACGGGGAATCATTCCGGCAGCACTCGTTCCATCCGCCGGTGCGCCGGCACGGCGCCCTGCGCGTTGGCGAGCGTCGAATGACGTTCGCCGACGATGGCGAAACCCAGCCGTTCGTAAAGCGCCTGCGCCAGCGAATTGTCGGTCGCCACGTCCAGCGCCATGCGCCGTTTGCCCTGTGCGCGGCCCTGTTCGAGCAAATGCGCGACCAGCGCGCGACCGATGCCTTGCCCGCGCAGCCCAGGCGCCACGCCGAGATGGGCGAGATAGTGCATGCCGCGCAGGGGCGGCTGGATCACCCGCTCGAC